>JBGCFT010000001.1:0-3603 GCA_045107085.1 Marinicellaceae bacterium
TGCAATAGCGACTTTCATATCTTTCTACTTATTTTGATTTCTACTTATTGTATTTTAAGCAACCAATCAGGCAAAGAAAAACCGTTACAGAAATAGATTTTTAATTAGACTTAATGTGTAGGATTAGAGACAATTATCTTATTAACGCAAAAATAATTAAAATCACATGAATCACAATGAAAATAAAATACAAAATATTATTGAAAAACTCAATTTAATGCCTCATCCAGAAGGTGGTTATTATCGTGAAATATACCGCAGTGAAGGAACTATTCAATCAGAAAGTTTAACCAATGCGTTTTCTGGAACAAGAAACTATGCAACCAGCATTTATTTTTTATTAACTTCTGATACTTTTTCAGCTTTTCATAAAATCAACCAAGATGAAATTTGGCATTTTTATGATGGATCGCCAATTCAATTGCATATTATTTCAGAAAAAGGAAAACATACACAACATGTGATCGGTAAAGATATATTTAATAATCAAGTTCCTCAACTGGTTGTTCCTGCTTACCACTGGTTTGCTGCAAAAACTATCCATCAAAACGATTACAGCTTAGTTGGCTGTGGTGTTTCTCCTGGATTTGATTTTAAAGATTTTACATTGCCTAGTCGAGAAGAGTTGTTAAAAAAATATCCTCAACATAAAAAAGTTATCTTAGCGTTTACCAGAGAATAATCACTACAATATTTTAAATTTTTCATCCACCATATTGATCAATAACATTTCACCAGATTCTGAGATTCTAAATTGGCCATATTCGGCTTGTTCATAATGTTTGGCTTTGCCCTCTTGAAAATAAAAGGCATCCGTTGTAAAAACCACTTGATATCTGCGCATTCTATATGGAACCTTATACTGATTTTGGCTGATTTCTTGATTTTCATAAAGCGCCACAAATTTTGCTACTTGATTCTCTGCTTTCTCGACAATTGCAAAGCCACTATGAATGGGTGTTTTTGCGCCTTTGTTATTCTCTTGAAGTTTATCTTGAATGATTCTGGCCAAAGCAAAACGCAAACGCATATAGTCACCTTGCATTAATGATCTTGGATCAACTGGAGCTAACTCAAATAACAAAACTTCACCATTGGCTTTTAAGTCTTCTTTGCTATTGATATTGATATTTATCGCAACTATGGCAATGAAAACTGTGAGGGCAGCTAACCACTTATTTCTTTTGATCACCTTAAAATGAATATTTTTCAATTTATTGGATGTTTTACCACCATAAATGGCATTGATTCCAAACCAGCCGACAATTAAGGCAGCGCCTAAAACCATTAATGTAATCGACTTAAATAATAAGGTTGCTTGAAGATTATAGTAATACCATGAGAAAAAACTAACAACTGACATAGCCCCCAGTGTAATTAAAGTCAGCCTTTTTCTGGCAAACCCAATAATGACTATTATCAAGCCAGCACTCATCCCAAATATTTTAAAACTTATCAAAACCAAACCAGCAGCAGCCAGTAAACTCAATATGGCTGTTTTAGAGACAAATTTGATTCTGTGTTCTTTTAATAAAACTACAACTAAATTAACAAATAATAAAGCAATCAATAAACTACTAATTAATTCTGCATGATTGAATAACCAACTTTCATTGGTCCTAATTGTCTCTCTTATGAGATGTTTCCCAGTCAATAAAAATCCGCTACTAAAGACTATAGTAATCGCAACACCATAGCCAACTGGATCCCATAACTCTCTTTTGTTGCCCCAACTGCTTTCTTTCAGCCAGATAAAACTAAATAAGATGGCTGCCAAGGCACTACCAATACCATAAAAACCAACTAAATTAAGGAATATTAAGAGTGATAACAATCCAAAACTCGTTGATAATAAACGGTGGGCATATTGTGGAATTATCCATGCTAAAATCAGTTGATAAATACCCAACATAAAAAATGCCACTTTAAAATCAACATTTAAGATAAAAAATAAACCGATGGCAAACATTAATTGACCGCATAAGCTAAAGGCCATGCTTAATTGATCTAAAAAATCATTTTTTTGTAATCGAATTACGGTATAAGCTCCTACAGAACAGAGTATGCCTACTGCCATAATCATGCCACCTGAGGGTGTTCTGAACAAGAAAGAAAAAGCCGCCGCAAAAAAACCCATAATAAATAAAGCAGCCAACCATCCAGCAAAACCTTGCATAAAACGAATGTACCAAGGAATTTGTATGACATCAGCATCAGGCTTTTCGCCAGAAACCAAGTTATTCTCCAACAATTTATTCCATATATTATTCATTTTTGTTCTCCTTTTTCAAAATCATTTTGTTCCTTTGATAGTGTCAGTAACCACTTTCCTGCAAAAGTAGAAAGCCCAATGGTAATCAGCCCAATGAGTAAAAAAGTGCCTCCATCTAAATCATTATCAATAATTCTACCTACAAAAGAAATGATCGCAATAATACCACTGATGACCCAACTTGATAAAACCAAAACATCAACAGTTTTGATGCGATAAAAATAATAAACAGCTGCCATCCATGCCAGGTAGATTAAAGCATCTAAGCCCTTGTTATTAGAATCAAATATGGAATAAACTGCCACCCATGTAAAGGCAACCATTGATGCAACAAGTGCTGCTTGAGAAGCAATTCGATTCATCAATAGTTTATACCGTGAATAAAATAATGATTCAAAGAGTATGGAGGCTAACACTCCAAAAAGGGCATAGAAAAGTAGCTCTCTTTCGTAGTCAAATAATATACCCAAAAATCCATATCTGACACTAAAGTTAAGATTCAGAGTCAGATATGCCAAACCCAGCCACAATATCCATAAACTGCTACTCCTTGAGGTGAAAGCAATGGGTGTAACAAATAATGTCCAAATCATAAAAAGTTGCCATGGATCTTTTCCTGTTTGATAAGTTTGTCCGAACAAAGCAAACAAAGAACCCAATAATAGAGCAAGAAAAAACAGCAAGGCAGTATTGGTAGTCGAGTACCTTTCGGTTTGTGTATAAGCAAACAATACCACCAACATCAATACTTGTATCATGACAAACTTACTGGTTGTTGAAATGTTATCCCAGTTGTAAGCAAAAAAGAAAATAACTCCAAATGCAACAGATAATACTCCTAGCCATAACAAGGCAACCCGTATGAAATTGAACCATTGTTTAGATGAATTATTTGCTCCAGTTGATTCCAGTGCTTGTGAAACATTTTTTTTGAGAATATGGCCTTTTGCATGCCAGTTTAAAATTTGATTTCGGATTTGATTCATTGATTTTACCTGTTTCTTTATGGATTAAGCATAAATGAAAAAATCTATGATGAAAAAGCATTATAGAAAAAACCTTGTAAAATTAACTAAGAGTGTCAATTATTAATACTTTTTTCAAAAATATGGGCAACTTTTTCACAACCTTTTTGATCTTCTGAATCAAATCGACTAAGAATGGGAGAATCAATATCCAATACGCCAATAGTCTGATTATTGATATTGATAGGAATAACTAATTCTGAATTACTCGCTGAATCACAAGCAATGTGCCCTTTAAAAGCATGAACGTCTTCAATTCTTAAAGTCTGATTTTGTTCAAATGCCGTTCCACAAACACCTTGTCCT
>JBGCFT010000010.1:0-5075 GCA_045107085.1 Marinicellaceae bacterium
TCAATAGCTATTGAACCTGGAACTTGAATATCAGTAAAATCCATAAAGAATAAGGCTATATTTGTAGATACTGAACCATCATTCCAATATGATTTGGCTCCTAATTCAAAAGAAGATACTTCTTCTGGACTAAATCCTAGCTGGACATCTTCAAATTGATAGGCTCCACGTGGATCAAAACCACCGCCTTTAAATCCTTCACTATATGTCGCATATAGATTATGCTCTTCAACTGGTGAATAACTAATACTTGCTCTAGCAGTGAAAGCACTGTCAGATCTTGAACCTGTAAATGTTGGAACTGCTCCTGGAACTGGAACAGTGATAGATATGGCATCAGCGTTATCAAAATAAGGAGAACCGGCACCTAAAAATGTTTCTCTGTTAACAATCACATCTCTTTCATCTTTAGTATACCTTCCACCTATAGAGGCTTGCCATTGTTCATTAAGGTCAAATGAAAAGTCTGCATACAAAGCTGTTGTCTCAGTATCATAGTCTCCCAATGTAAAAGCAGTCACACCTAGATTTCCTAAAACAACATCAAATGCATTAAATGCATTGGCATCTAGATAATAAAGTCCAATCACACCATCTGAAGTTTCACCAGCATAATTTAGCTGAAACTCTTGGCTGAATTGTTCATTTTCATAAATGGCTGGTGTGTCAAAATCAAAAGTAGGCAAGCTATCAAAATCAATAAGAGTTTCTGTATCATCTTGCCTTTTAGAAGTGGTTGACTTGAATGTCCAAGTATCACTTAAATCAGAAATAATAGACAATGTTAGTCCACTTTGTTGAACATTTTGATCTAATCCTGCATTAGAGGCATCTATTGTTTCAATTCCTGCTCTTGTATCAAATACATTATCTAATACTGGATCACCATTCAATCCTCCAGGAATTAATCTGTGACCTGATTTTGGAGCTGAATTGTCATCAGTATAATCTGCTGAAAACTTGACTAATGTACGATCAGAAACATCCCATTCCATACTTAAACGAGCAGCTATCAAATCTTTGTTATAATGCTCACCACCAGTGAATAGATTTTTACCAAAACCATCTCTTTGAAATGAAGCAACTGATCCACCCATTCTAAAATTATCACTGACTGCACCAGATCCTTTTAATAACATGTCTACTTGGTTGTAAGATCCATAAGATAGTTTAAATGTACCTTCAGGTTCATCTGATAATCCTTTGGTGACGTATTTTATTGCTCCACCTATTGTGTTTTTTCCATACAGAGTTCCTTGTGGTCCACGAAGTACCTCTATGCGCTCAACATCATATACATCAAGAACAGCTCCTTGAGGTCTAGCCAAATACACATCATCAATATAAATTCCTACTCCACCCTCAAAACCAGCCACAGGATCTTGTTGTCCTATTCCACGAATATGAGCTGTTAGAGTTGAACTGGTTGCTCGTGATACTTCTAGATTGACATTGGGTGATGATTGGGTTAACTCAGTAATATCTATTATGCCCTGCTCCTCTAGTTCTACTCCACTATAGACTGTTAATGCCAATGGAATATCTTGAAGCGACTCTTCCCTGCGTCTTGCCGTTACTATAACTTCTTCTATGGCTTGTTTATTTTCTTCTTGATCTGAATCTTCTGATTCATCTGAGTTTTGCGCCAATGAAATCGTGCTCAGTCCTAAAAGAGCAATCGTCAATGCCCTTTTTAAGGGCGAATATTTTTTCTTGTAATGTGTTTCTGATAAATTCATATTTGTTGTCCCAGGTTGATATTTTATTTGAACGTACGTTCAATTAATTATCCATGTTAATCCAACGTGCGTTGAAAAACAAGGTTAATTTTCTAAAGAATCTAAATTACACTACTTTGATTGAGCGACAAATTAATTTGATTAGAGGTTTATGAATGTTTTAAATTTTAATTATTTATTCTGAACAGAGTCGAGTAAAGCCAGCTGCTAAGAACTTAGGCATACGTTCAATGATGCTTTTCATATCTGATGATTGACAAACACCATCAGATAAATTATCTATTCGGCCTGTTTCAGCAAAAGTCAACGTTAAGGCGCCAGAGAGAAAATGATAACTCCAGAATAAATCAGCTTCATCACATTGAGGAAAAACCCTTTTAATGGCTTTCAAAAAGCGGTGTACTAATGGATCAAAATATTTGGTCATCATCTCGCCACCCCAACTTGGAGAGTTATTGACCATAGCAATGAGAGAGAAGTAATGTTTCCACTCATCATGATCTTCGTGAAGTTTTTGTAATAAAGGATAAACAAAAGCATAAATGATTTCTTCCACAGTAGGAATATCATCGGTGTGTCGTTGTTCAATTTTTTCAAGTTCATTAAGCCTTAATTCATTGATGTATTTTGCGCGGCGCATTAATACTGATTCGAACAAATTTCGTTTTGATTTAAAATGATAATAAACTAAAGAAATATCAGCTTCCGCTTTTTTGGCTATTTGTCTGACAGTAACGGCAGAAAAACCATCTATTGCAAAAAGTTCCTCAGCTGCATTTAGTAATCTTTCACTGGTAGATTGTGATTGTATATTCATTTTAATTAACTGTTAAATCTAACACTATAAAATTTTGAGAAGTTGATTATAGGCCATTTCAATAATTTATTCATCTGCTTTATTTGCTTGCATAAATTAAACATATCAATTATATTCAACGTTCGATGAATTATTTTATTATTAAAACGATAACACTATATAAATGACATATTTTCAACAAAATGAGGTATTGATACCAGATTTAATTCAACAAAACAGCAAATGGCTTGCTTCAAAACCCGCTTTGGTGGATAAGAAAAAAACATTAAGCTGGCAAGAATTGGGAAATAAAACCAATCAAGTTGCGCACTATTTTCTATCATTGGGTTTAAAACAAGGAGATAAAGTTGTTGTTTTAATGAAAAATTCAAATGAAATGATGGAGTCTATGCTTGGGGTTATATCAGCTGGTTTAGTAGTGGTTCCACTTAATATAGCAATTAATGATGATGCCATCGTTACCATGGTTAATAATTGCCAAGCCAAGGCAGTCATTGCCTCTGATGAGTACGTAGATAGGATCGAAAAAATAAGAAACCAGTTTGATAATGTCATAAAAAAAGGCTATCTGGGGCTTAATAACCAACCCAATGATTGGTATGAATACTACCAATCTATAGAAAAAATGAGTACCCTAAAACCTCATGTGACAATACAAGCATCTGATGAGTGCAATATCATCTATTCTTCTGGAACAACAGGTTTACCAAAAGGCATAGTTCACAGCCATGCCAGTAGATCAGCTTGGGCCAGTAGTATGTCCATATCGTTGCGGTATGACTCTGGTGCAAAGACATTACTAACTCTTGGTTTATATTCAAATATTAGTTGGGTGGCTTTTTTGAACACTATATTAGTTGGCGGAACCATGTATGTTGCTGATAAATTTGATGTCAATAATTGTTTGAAACAAATTCAAGATGATGAAATTACACATTTTGCGATGGTTCCCATACAATATCAAATACTGTTGGCAGCAAAAAACTATGATGATTTCGATTTATCATCTATTAAAGCCACAATGTGTTGTGGTTCTCCACTGCCTGTTAAAGTTAAGAATGATTTAATCGAAAAGTTACCAGGTGATTTTATAGAATTATATGGCTTAACCGAAGGTTTAGTGACCATTCTCAGTCCTGAAGAAATGCCCAATAAGATTAAATCCGTAGGTAGACCTTATCCTGGACAAGACATTAAAATCATTGGCAACAATGATAAAGAAGTTAATACAGGTGAAGCCGGTGAAATTGTTGGTGTAAGTAAAATATTGATGTCTGGATATTTAAGCAATGACCAAGCAAATAAAGACGCCACATGGCACGATGAAAATCATCAGAAATGGTTTAGAACAGGTGATATCGGCCGTATTGATGATGATGGTTTTTTATATTTAGTCGATCGAAAAAAAGACATGATTATTTCTGGTGGTCAAAACATCTATCCAGCTGACATAGAAGCTGTGTTATGTTTAAGAAGTGAAATAAAAGAATTAGCCGTCATTGGAGTCGAAAGTTCAAAATGGGGTGAAACACCCATTGCAATTATTGTGGAAAAAGAAAACAATAAGGTTGATTGTGCAGAAGTCAAACAATGGCTTAATAACAAACTGGGCAAACAACAGCGCGTAGCTGAAGTATTATTAATTGCTAGTCTACCGAGGAATCCTGCTGGCAAAGTCTTGAAAAGAGAGCTGCGTCAACAATATTCTAATTTAGGTTTATAAATGATAAATTTGGAAGCATTCTACAATTCATCACATTATTACACCAGTGACGATGGACTAAAACTCCATTACAGAGACTTGGGCGTTGATAATGGTCAGTTTGTGATTGTTTGCATCCCTGGTTTAACAAGAAACAGTCGAGATTTTGAAGAGTTTGCAACTAAATATGCACAAATTAGTCGAGTCATTTGTATTGATTTAAGAGGCAGAGGCTTATCAGAATACGATACAGAATGGAAAAACTATCATCCATTAACCTACGCACAAGATGTTTGGACTTTGCTAGATAAGCTTTCAATTAATAAAGTAGTCATCATGGGCACATCACTTGGAGGCCTTATTTCAATGGTGATGTCTTTTCAACAAAACAAAAGAATTGCGGGGGTCATTATGAATGATATTGGTCCAGAAATAGATGAAAAAGGATTAGAGCGCATTAAAAAATATGCAGGTCTTTTACCTCCGGTGAAAACATGGCAACAAGCAGCCCAACAAACACAAGACATTTATGGGCCAGCATTGATTGGAATACAAGAAGATGATTGGATGGTATTGGCAAAAAGAGCTTACATAGAGAACAGTGAGAATTGCCCTGAGCTTGATATGGATATCAACATTAGTAAAGCCATCAAACAAGTAGGTGCTCAAAAAGGTAATCCTTGGCAATTATTTGAATCACTTCAAAATACAGAAACATTGGTTCTAAGAGGTGAAATATCAGATATTTTATCAGATGAAATTTTGCAAAAGATGCATAGCAGAAATCAAAATCTGAAATCTGCCATTATTCCAAATC
>JBGCFT010000100.1:0-13911 GCA_045107085.1 Marinicellaceae bacterium
AAAAATTGCTCAAACAACAGGTTTTCTTGGATTATTTGTATTGCTTTTAATGAGCTGTTCAGAAACTCAACAAACCAATAATTCAGAACCTACAAAACCCATAACTAAACAGGCAGATACCAAATTACCTCTTAATAAATCTGATCTCATCTTACACAATGCCAAAGTTTACAGCTTGAATTGGCAAGAACCGTCATTAACAGGTCAACCCGCTAATGATGCGCCTTATGATGATAAAGGTTGGCAACCTGATGCACAGGCCATTGTGATGTTAAAAGATAAAATTGTATTTGTCGGGTCAAATGATCAAGCGCTGAAATATAAGAATGATTCCACAAAAGTGGTTGATTTAAATTCAGCTGTGGTAATTCCTGGCTTAATAGATTCGCACGCCCATGTGGCTGAGCTGGGTGAAATATTACATAAGATAAACTTAATTGATATCGCAACTCCGGAACTTGCCATCCAAAAAATCATCGCCTCAGCATTAAACGTTAAAAAAGGTGAATGGATTGTTGGTCAAGGTTGGGACGAAGGGGCTTGGGCGAATAACTACCCTACTCGCCAAATGTTAGACAAGCACTTTCCAGATAATCCTGTTTATTTAAAAAGCTTACATGGATTTGGTGGTTGGGGAAATACCTTGGCCTTTCAACAAGCTGGCATAAACAAATCAACTGAAGCTCCTGTTGGCGGAGAAATACTCAAAGATAAAGATGGCGAATTGCTTGGCATAGTGGTCAACCGAGCCACAACTCTAATGAATGAAGCCATTCCAGAAGCCACAGACGAACAATTTGAACAGTATATTTATGATGGATTAGAACAATTAACCAAAGATGGTTTTGTTGGCATTCATCAAGCAGGAGCCAGCACCCAACACATCAAAGCTTTTGATAACTTAAGAAAACATGACAAGTTACCTGCTCGAGTCTATGCCATGTTATCTGCCAGAGATGAGCCACTTTCTAGAGAATGGATTGAAAAAGGTCCATATACTGATCCAAAAGGTATGTTAGATATCGTTTCTGTCAAAGCTTATTATGATGGTGCATTGGGATCACGTGGTGCGCGATTAATTGAAGATTATTCTGATAAGCCTGGACACAGGGGCATCAGTGGTGACGGTTATGGCTTTAATGGAGAGATTGTAGCGGATTTGATGGCAGCAGGATTTCAAGTGGGCGTGCATGCCATAGGCGATGCCGGAAATCGTGAAACCATTGATTACTTTCAGTCGGTATTTGAGAAACATCCTGATGCCATGAAGAATCGTCATAGAATTGAACATGCTCAAGTTATCCATCCAGATGATATTCCAAGGCTCGCTGAGTTATCTATTATTGCCTCCATGGAACCTCCACATGCGGTTGAAGATAAAACCTGGGCTGAAGACCGATTGGGCGCTGAAAGAATCAAATATGCTTATGCTTGGAGAACCATGAGAAAAGCCGGCATTGCTCTGACATTTAATTCAGATTTACCCGGTTCGGATCATTCTATATTCTATGGATTACATGCCGCCATCACCCGAAGAGATAAAAATGCAGAACCCATTGATGGCTGGTATAGCGAACAAAACATGACACCAGAAGAAGCCATTAGAGCTTACACTAACTGGGCTGCTTTTTCGCAATTCAGAGAAAATGACACAGGCATTCTCAAAACTGGATATTGGGCAGACATTACAGTATTAGATATTGACCCTTTTCAAATAGGTGAAACTGCACCAGAAAAATTATTAGATGGAAATGTTTTAATGACCGTTGTGGCAGGTGAAGTAGTTTACAAAAATCAAGAATGATCTAAAGTTTAAAAACTAATGCAAAGAAAAAATAAAGGAATCAATGCTTAATATTCTTAAATCTAAGATTTAACCATTGAACCCTTTAATTTATAGATAACGTTTTTAGAAATCTTTTAAATTCTTAACCTTTCGGTAAATCAAACCATAAAGCCACTATTCCTGTTTGACCTGCCTGAACAGTAGCCTTTTTGGTTTTTGTCATGCCTGCACCATCTCCGGCTTTCATTTTGATATCACCTACAGAAGCATTGCCTTCGACCAAATGTAAGTATCCAGAACGCTGGTCAACTGAAAGTTGATAGGATTCATTTGGGTTAAGCTTTAATCTATATAAATTGGCGTCTTGCATCATGGTCAAAGATCCATCTCTTCCATCAGAAGTTACCAGAGGAGTTAATGGCCCATTTTGTTTTATTTTGGCTTGCTCATATCTGGGCTCTATATTTGAAACATTAGGCTGAATCCATATTTGCAAAAAATCTAAGCCTTCATTTTTGCTGACATTATATTCACTGTGAGTCACACCCTTTCCAGCACTCATTATTTGAATATCTCCCGCAGGTACTTGAAGCTTATTGCCAAAATTATCTTTGTGCTCAATTACTCCATTAAGTACATAACTGATTATTTCCATATTGGCATGGCCATGCGTTCCAAAACCTGCGCCACCGATGACATGATCATCATTAATAACCCGAAGCACAGAATATCCCATGTGCTTGGTATCATAATATTCACCAAATGAAAATGAGTGTTTGCTTTTTAACCAACCAAAGTCTGCAACGCCTCTTTGATTTGCTTGTCTAAAATAATCCATACGTTTCTCCATATTTGTTATGAGAGAATTTCAAATAACTCTCTCCTGATAAATGCCAACTCAAAATAATAAATTAAATTAGCAGTAAGTAAGTGTATTATAATGTTCTATTTTAATGACTTAAATATCAATTATTTGAATACTTTGTTCTAATTATTAGAACTATAATCTTAAAAAGCAATGATCAAGGTATGAAGCTTATATGAGAGAGCTTGAACAACAACAATGGGCTTTTAAGAAAATAGAGTGAAAAATTCTCAATAAGCTGCTGGATAGAATCGCTTTTATCTCTTCACAGTTATTATGCAAAACTCTCTATTATTTTTTTATAAAATAATTTTGCTGCGATTCCAAGGCTGTCTTTATCAATGACAATTAAATAGAAATTTACTGTTCTAATTGTTCCAACATTGAGATTTAACATCTTAAGTTTATTGCTTGATAAGTATTATTCATCTATTAATGATTCTGGCAGCTAAGCATAACCCAAGACACGCATTTAAAAGAACATTTTGTAAAACATTTTATGGAGGATAACTGGGCTGCTCATTTAAGGCATCACCAACGGGTGACTAAATCTGATCAAGTTTTCCAAGAATTAATTAATGGGTTTCATCAACCTCAAGAGCCTCCAAGAGTCAGGCATTACTTGGCGCAATTCGTTAATCGAAACATCGATTAAAAACTTAGCACATAATTCAATCTTTGTATTTC
Source organism: Marinicellaceae bacterium (assembly GCA_045107085.1). GTDB lineage: Bacteria > Pseudomonadota > Gammaproteobacteria > Xanthomonadales > Marinicellaceae > NORP309. The sequence continues at coordinate 3,339 of JBGCFT010000100.1, forward strand.
ATTTCATTGATGCGCATGGGCATAGAGTCAATTTGTTTAAGAAGAGCCTCTAAATCAAGCTTTTTATTATTATTTTTGACACCACCGTCTTTACCAATTAACAAGACATCTTTGTTATGCTGTGAAAAAGCATTTGTGGTATTCACTGCAAATTCTTCTGAAATGTGATCACCATAGTTCGTTGTAATATCCGTCTCATTTATAATAAACCACACAATATCACGATCAATAAAATCCGTTTCGAACTGAATCAAAAGCGGTTCATATTGTTCTGGATTTTTGGACCACATTAAGACTACCCTGTTTTTCCAAAGCAAATCTTTGACACTCGTTAATTCCTTTTTGTCATGAGCCATTGCAGTCACCGTTATCATAATTGTCAATATAATTAATTTATAAAACACGATTTAAACATCCAATAATTTCATATTGTTTCAGAGCTTTATTGGATTGTTTGTAAGTGTTCAATAAAATCTTCTGGCCCTTTAAATCCAAAGAAACTGGATTGTTTGATGAGTTGATTGTTTTGATCAAAGAACAATGTGGCAGGAGGTCCCACAATTTTAAATTTCTTCATCAGTTCTTTATCAATTTCATCTTGATCAGTCACATCGGCTTTGAGCACTAAAAATCGTTCTAATTCTTTTTGCACAGGCAGTTTTGAGTAAGAAGCTCTTTCCATTCGAATACAATCCACACACCAATCAGCATAAAAATCCAACAGTACAGGTTTGTCGGTTTCTAGGATGGCTTTTTCTAAATCTTCATAGGATTTAATTTTGACAAAATGTGTTTCATATTTAGTTAATGGATGCATAAAATCTGAGTTACCGCGAATCGCTCCTATTATTTGTACCACACCGATGGCTATCAGTATCAATTTAAAAACAAAAAATACGCCAATCATCTTACCTTTAACACCGTTTTTCATGGCATATTTAAACCAGAGTATTGATGACAACAAAGCCAATATGCCAAATAATGCTAATGTAATAGGACCTGGAATAATTCTAGATAAGAACCAAATGGCCATAGCCAATAAAGCAATGCCGAAGAAGGCTTTCACCACATTCATCCAGCCACCAGACTGAGGCATCCACTTACCAGCTGATGCACCAATGAGTAACAGCGGAACACCCATACCCATTGACATGGCAAATAAGGCAAAACCCCCAACAACAGGATCACCTGTGTTAGAAATGTATAGTACTGCACCAGCTAAGGGCGGAGCCACACAAGGCCCAACAATAATGGCGGATAAAAAGCCCATAATGCCCACGCCAATGTATGAACCTGATTTTTGCTTATTGCTTAAGTTTGATAATTTATTTTGCCATGAGGCTGGTAACTGTAATTCATAATAGCCAAACATTGACATGGCTAATGCTACAAATACCATAGAGAATGTGATGATAATCCAAGGTTTTTGTAAGGCAGCTTGAATATTCGCACCCAACATTCCTGCTATCACGCCTGCTATAGTATATGCCAATGCCATGGCCAACACATAAACCAATGACAACTTAAAGGCTCTTGAGCGGGTGATATCACCTTGACCCATAATTAAACCAGATAGAATCGGAATCATTGGAAAAACACACGGCGTTAAAGCCAATAACAACCCAAAACCAAAGAATTTTAAGATGGTCATCCACCAACTATTTTTTTCAATGTCTTGTTGTATTGTATCTTGTTCTGATAAATTGTTAGAACTTTGAGAATCATTAGGATTTGATGAGGTTGTTGTTAATTCTGGTAAATCAATAGTTATTAAACGGCTTGAAGGTGGATAACAAATGCCTTCATCTACACAACCTTGAAACATGGCTTCAATTTCTAATTTGTTTCCAGAGCCAGGTGTTCTGGTAATGGGAATACTCACTTCAATTAAGTCAAAAAAGACTTCTACCACACCAAAGTGCGGGTCATCTTTTGTCACTGACTCAGGAAATGACAATTCACCAATGCTGATTCCATCTGTCAATGAAATGATTTCCACCTTATCTTTGTATAAATAAATATTGTCTTCCATGGTGAAACGGGCAGATAATGTTGTATCGTCCATGGCGATGGTTTCAAATAAAAAAGCTTGATCCTCAGGTAATACAGAGTCTGTTTGACCCGCCCAATCATCATTGGCTCCTAAACCTAACCCACTTGATGTATTAAGACCCAAGCCATTTGAAAAAGAGTTTTCTTGGACTGGTAATGTAATTTCTATTGTTTTGGTTTGTGGTGGGTAGCAGACACCAGCATCAGCACAACCTTGGTATTTAAATTTAAATTGTGTAGTTTTGGCCATATTGGGGTTTTCATATGGAACCACTATGTCAATCTGCTGACGATAAGTCTCTACTTCGCCAAAAAATTCATCGACTTTCTTTTTACCTTCAGGGATTTGAGCTTCACCAAATGTTACGACTTGATTATCATTGGGGAATTTAAAAGCATGTTTATACAGATAATATTTATCTGCAATATTAAACCTCAATGTGAAATTTTCACCATTAATAGATTTAATTTCTGGAGCAAAGGCCACATCTACTTCCAAAAGATCTTCTTGATCTAATGCGAATGATTGCGTTGCTATTATAAGTAAAAGGACTAAAAGATTAATTGATAATTTATTCATATGTGATTAATTCTGTGTTTTATTTGAATTTTAAAGTCTTATCTTTTTGACTTTAATCGGTACAATATATTTCTTAGATAAGCATGAGACCAAAAACTGGTGAAATTATTCCATTTAATTTGATTGTTTTTCATGTTTTCATCAACACTTTGTATTAACTGATTAATATTTAGCTGGTTTTTGTAGTATTCATCCAATTGGTTGATGTTAGGAATTTTGTCCATCCCAAAAATCATTCCATGTAATGAATCATTGGTTAATAAGTCATCCATATACATCACATAAAGCAATTGTGAAAAAACTTGAGTCATTCTGTTCATATTGGTAAAAGCATCAGTTAAAGCAGTTTGTGCTTCTGTAGGATTGCTGTTTCTATTAAGCAGTGTGATATAAATTAAATCTTGAAGGGCTTTTGCTTTTTGTTGATAAGCTTGCTGACTCATGGCACTCATTTCTTCATATGGATTTTCAGATATCACTGTTGCACTATCAGCAGTAATTTGATCTTTCCACTCTTCTCCTTTTGACCAATTTGTGGCTATAATTTTACTTTCATTGGCTCGCGAAGCTGTCAAAAATGTTAACCTATTGGGCACTAAACCATAAGTTCCTTGTTTTAATGTGGTAGATATTTTGCTGCCAATAATTGATAAAGGACAATAAGCAGATAATACCTCTTGATTATTTTCAGCGAATAAATAATGGTGCTCTTTATTTGAAATGAGCTTTCTTTCAAAAATCAGTTCTTCTTCATAAAACCCTTTAATGCTAAAACTAAAATTTCCAAAATAATTAGCAACACTATCATTATCCAAATGAGTGGATGCTGACCTGCGGTTTTCCCAACCTACGTTGTCGTAACATAATTTCAACTGACCCAGTTTTAATTGATCTGCCATTAACAAATGATTGGGATACAAACCAAATAAAGCGCGAGACGACTCTAAATCCACGTGCACACCACATGACTTCAGATCATCACAGGCTTCAATAATGGCGCCTTCTACTCGATAATTGCTCGGCTTATCAGAACCAACTAATAAATCAATATCACTGCCTTTGGATAAATTATTTTCATTAAATTCATTGGCAACTTGCTTAATTTGAGTTTTAACATTTTGCCACGATAAATCAATTTGATTAAATTGGGTTTTTAAAATTTCAATGTTAGGTTTTTCTAAACAATCAAAACCATTGATCAATTTCTCTCCTTCAGCAATGGTTTTATTAAAGTCAGAAGCTTGAGGATAATTTGCAACATAACCCGGCCATCGATCAGAAAACCACAACAAAGATTCAGCAGCCAATGCCCATTCAAAAGGGTTGGCTAAAGTTTTCGAGTCATTCAAACAATCATTTGATGCTTGATTTGCATATAATATATTAATATTTTGCCAAGCTGGTAATTTTAAAGCCCTATCAAAAGCTTCTGTGGATTCAATTTTTGATAAATTTCCAGATAAACCTTGAGTCTTAGCATCAACCGAAGCCGCATTTGAAAAATCATTCATACAACCCATGTATTGATTAACAGATATGGGTAATTGAGGAAGAGGTCTATATTCTTCACTAATATTGAGACACACTTCTAAATTAGATCTAATCTCTCTTCTAAAAGGAGTGGCCATATACTTATTAAATTGCGGTTCTATCAATTGAAAAGCATTCGGCATTAATTCATTTAAATTAAAAACTTGATCTTCACTGTTATAAAACTGTTTAAGGTTGCTGATACTGGACTCAATCCACTCTGGTATTTTTTTATTAACAGTCATAAGTTTCAGTTCATTTGACATAAACCATAAATCATTTTGTTCTATATACTCTTGTATTAAAGACTTATCCTGCTCAGACAATTCAGATTTAATTTGTGATAATTGATAAGTCAATTCATACCAACTTAATGAGCTGGCAAGATAGTATTCATGGTGTTTATTAAGGGCAAATCGAATAAAGCTTTGTGACAAAGGTCCGTGAAGAGAACGTGCTTTTTCTAATTTTTGGACCAAATCTGCCAATTGACTCTCTAAGTTTTCACTATTTTGCCACTGCATTAATTCAACAATGACTTGATTCGAAAGTTCTTCATTTATGTTTTCATCCAAGGGAAAAGCTTCATCTAATTCAGCAAATAAATTTATACTGTCTATAAACACTTCATTCCACATGATGTTTTCTTGCTTAATAATATCCAGTAAAATAATTTCCCATATCTTATCTAACTGCATATATATGGTTAAATCATCGTTATAAGCAAAAGTGTCTTCGATATTTTTCCTAGACAATTGCACATATATTCTATTATTTCTCCATTTCTCTAAACTCATACCATTGGTAAACTTGCTCAAAACTTGTCCAGAACTGAATTCAAGATTGACATGAGGTGGGTACTTAACTTCATTTATATTAGTCACAGATTTGATGGCTGTTTCCCAAATATTTTCAGCTTGTTGTTGATTGCTAAAGGATGTCAAGATTTGCCACATTGATTTTGATAAAAGCACTGATCCTCGAATGCCATACTTTTTTCTAAGTTGATAAACAATGGATTGTGAAGAAAGAAGTTGTTCAAACTCATTTTTAATCACATCTGTAGTGATATTTTCTTCATCATTATTTTCAGTATCCGTTACCTCTTGAGAATAAGATGATGAAAAGAACAGCAAAAAGGTAAGTAAAGTAACTAAATTGCAGACCGCTTTGAACATAATTATACAAAATATTGATGAGAACAGTATTATGCAACATATCCCTGCAAATATGAATTGGGTTTTGTTGCATTTATGGATAAAATGGTGTTTTTATATAATATACAAAATTTAAATGAAACGATTAAAGATAATCACAACTGGTGGCACCATAGATAAATTATATTTTGATGATGCAAGCGAATACAAAATAGGACATCCCGTGATTGAAGATTTATTGCGTTCGTTTAATGTGGCATTTAAATTTGAAGTTTTATCTTTAATGAAAAAAGACAGCCTTCATATGACAGATGATGACAGAGAATTAATTAAAAAAGTGATTGAAAAATCTGATGAAAATCATTTTCTCATCACCCATGGAACAGATACAATGGTAGATACTGCACATTATTTATCAGATATAAAGAACAAAACTATTGTATTAACAGGTGCATTAACCCCAGCAAAATTTCAAAATACAGACGCTATATTTAACATTGGGTGTGCTATTGCTGCAGTCCAAACACTTGAAAATGGCGCTTGGGTTGTTATGAATGGTAAGGTTTGGAATCCCGATCATGTCGCCAAAAATCGTGACGAAAATAGGTTTGTAAAGATTTAATATGGCAAGAATTCTCTACATTCATCCTGACAACCCACAACCGCGCTTAATCAAACAAGCTGCTGATGCCATCAACCGTGGAAAAATTATTGTTTATCCAAGTGATTCTGGATACGCCATTGCTTGGGCTATGGATAATGTTCAAGCGCCAAAGACAGTTGCTAAAATAAAGCACATAGATAAACACCACCATTTTAGTATCATATGTAATTCCATTTCTCAAATGAATCAGTTTGTCTTAGTTGATAATGTGGCATTTAGATTAATTAAGAACCATGTTCCTGGACCTTACACTTTTATACTACCGGCAACTCGCCGAGTTCCCAAAAAACTTCAGCACCAAAAAAGGAAATCTATCGGTGTTCGATTACCTTTGCACAATGTGGTAGATGCACTCATTGAAGAGCTGGGTGAGCCATTTATGAGCTCATCATTGGAAATACCAGATGTTGATTTTTATGATTTAGACTCTCAACTTATAGATGAGAAGATTGGACATGCAATGGAGTATATTATTGATTCTGGTTATACTCCTGTTGAACCATCAACAGTTGTAGAGCTACTTGATGATGGTCCACAAATTATTCGTGAAGGCAAAGGGGTCATTGATTTTGTCTGATAATGGTACAAAAACACCAATGGCTATACAATCTGAGTTACCTTTTGCATTAGTAGAAGGAAAGCCTTATACACAAATGCCAACTGATTTGTATATACCTCCTGATGCTTTGGAAGTCATTCTCGAAGCTTTTGAAGGGCCACTCGATTTGTTATTGTATTTAATTAGACGTCAAAATTTAAATATATTAGACATTCCAATTACTGAAATCACTAAACAATACATTGAGTACATTAATATTTTAGGTGAATTAAATTTCGAATTGGCTGCAGAGTATTTGGTCATGGCAGCTATGTTGGCAGAAATTAAATCTAGAATGTTACTCCCTAAGCCAATAGATGATACAGGTGAAGAAGAGGATCCCAGAGCAGAACTTGTTCGACGTTTGCAAGAATATGAAAGGTATAAATCTGCAGCCGAAGACATAGATATTATGCCAAGAGAAGTCAGAGACTATGTTGTTGCCTCAGCCTATGTCATCAGTAAGCAACATTATGTTAAGCCTCCTGAGGTACAAATGCGTGACTTAATTATGGCTTTTAAAGATGTGCTGGCTAGGGCTGACCTAAAAACATCACATGAAATAGAAAGAGAAGTTCTGAGTGTCAGAGATAAAATGACATGGTTAATGGATTTGTTACGATCTAAGACTTATTTTTCATTTGATTCTTTATTCAACCCTAATGAAGGCAAGCAAGGCATTGTTGTGACTTTTTTAGCTGTACTGGAACTTATGAAATCTCAAGTATTTGATCTTGTACAAAATGAATCATATGGCCAAATTTATTTGAAATCCTTGAATGTTGATGGAGAAGAGACAAAATAATGGAAATTAAACAAATTAAAAATATCATTGAAGCGGCATTGTTGGCAGCTGGCGAACCTGTTAGTCTCAAAAAATTACACAGTTTATTTGCAGAAGAAGAACTAACGCACAATGACATTGCGAAAGCCATAGAAGAACTTAATTTAGAATTTGAGGACAGAGGCATTGAATTAATTGAAGTATCTAGTGGTTTTAGATTACAAACCAAAACTATTTTACAGCCATGGATTTCTCGATTATGGGAAGAAAAGCCTAAAAAATATTCTCGTGCTTTGTTAGAAACACTCGCCTTAATTGCCTACAGACAGCCCGTGACTCGCGGTGAAATTGAAGATGTCCGCGGCGTTGCGGTCAGCAGTTATATTATTCGGACTTTAATGGATAGAGAGTGGATAAGAGTTTTGGGTTATCGAGATGTTCCTGGCAAACCAGCGATGTTTGGTACAACCAATGAATTTTTAGATTATTTTAATATAAAATCATTGCAAGACTTGCCTACTTTGGCTGAAATAAAGGACATAGAAACTTTAATTCCAGAGTTAGATTTGGAACCAAAAATCAAAAAAGAGTTAGAAAATGAATTAAAAAATGAATCATTTATGGCTCAATTCAAACCCACCACCGAAGAAGAATAAAATGGACAAAAAAGATCAAAATCCTACTATTAATCAAGAACGCATACAAAAAGTACTGGCAAGAAGTGGGCTTGGCTCAAGACGTCAATTAGAAAAATCTATTAAGTTAGCACAACTGTATGTTAATGGAAAACTAGTTGAACTGGGTTGCAAAGTCTCCGAAGGTGATATCATTGAATGGAAAAATCGAAAATGGATCATAGAAAGTAAAGCCCAAGACTTTAAAATAATGATTTATAACAAACCATTGGGCCAAGTTTGTACCCGCAAAGATGAAAAAAATAGACCAACGGTTTTTGATAATTTACCCGAACTAAAAGGTCAAAGATGGATAAATATTGGTCGATTAGATATTAATACAACAGGATTGTTATTGTTTACTACAGATGGTAACTTTGCTAATCATATGATGCATCCAAGTACAAATATTGATCGTGAGTATGCTTGTAAGATTTATGGAGAAGTCGATCAAATCAAATTAGACAATTTAAAGTCTGGTGTCGAATTAGATGATGGTGTAGCTCGATTTAACGACATTCAGGCAGCAGGTGCTGGAGAGACTAACCAGTGGTTTCATGTGGTATTGCTTGAAGGCAAAAATCGAGAAGTTCGGAGATTATGGGAATCTCAAGACCTCAAAGTTAATCGACTAAAAAGAGTACGTTATGGCGGTGTTTTCTTACCGAAAAAATTACGCCCTGGTCAGTTTGAAGAGTTAGACAAAGGCGAAAAAAATATACTTTTACAAGATGTAAAATACAAAGCAAAAGATGAAGAGTTGATTGCTCGTTTTATGAAATAACAAAAACAACTCACATTCAAAATTTAAAATTTATTTCCAAGAACACGCGACCAATGGGCCAACACCTCCACAGGCAATTTTAGTACCGTACCTTGTGGTAAACACCTTCTTGTATGAAATTTTATCGAAAAACCTTTCTGTAGAACCAACGATTCCCTCAGAATAGAAATTCATTTCCACTCTTGGTTTGTCTACTTCTTCATCAATTAAATGAATGACAGTGTTCCACTCAGGTTGCTTTATTTCACGAAATTTAAAGTTATCTTCATCGCCTTTTCTGGCTTTAAAAGCTTCATCTAATTCATACAGCTTTACTTTACCATAAGCTGAATTAAAAATAACTGCAGCAGATGGAAGTTTTTGTATGGGTTTTTTTGTGGGTTCTTTTACAATTTTTCGTTGAATTATAGGAGCAACAACAGATGGTTTATTATCAATCACTTTTTCAACATTCTCATTTGGTGCAGTTTTTTCAACGATAAGTGGCTCAGCAATTGCCGGTTTGATTGATTGTGGTGTTGTATGTTGATCTTGAACTGGTAATACTGATTGTGGTTTAGGTGGTTTTTTGGTGTTACTTTTATTAATTACGACTTCGATGACTTTATCTTTAAAGGCAAAATCATATGAAATATTTATGGGAATTAAGAGAATAAGACTAAGGATAACAACCGAAAAAATAAAAGCCATGAAGTGCCTCTGTTTCGGGTTATGATTTATAAAAAGTGATTGTTCCCAGTTAGTACTCAATATAAAATATTCTATAAAAAGAACATTTTAACCTGTTGCCGTTAATTAAAAGTTAAACGCTGGACATTATCTAACAAGTTAATCTAAATACTATTTTTTAAAAAAAATCTTGGGGCTTTGCCCATCTCCATGATGCAGATTTTACTTTAAACTTGTCTTCCTCCAATACAAAATCCACATTAAAATTAATCATATCTGCGCGAATAGACTTTAATAAATTGACACTTTCTATCGGTTTACCTGCCATTGCAGCAGCAATCTGAACGCTGACATTTTCATTGTCATGCCATTCAACATCCCCAATTGATTTCAAAACATACAAGCTTTTGTGTCGCATTATTTGTATTTGAATGGTTCTTTTTATATCACGTATCGTTCTGCCTCGCTCATCCTGATAACTTTCACTCACATATTCAACTATATCACTGAGATTGCGTGATTCAAATCTTGTTTCTATTGCATCAATAGATTGAGACAAAACCTGTTCTTTTGAAAGAGGTCTATCACTTGAACAAGACAAAAGGTTAACAATGAATATAATAATTATCACTTTTTTAATAGCCATTATTAACCTTAATCTAGACATAAATTAAACTATCCTATCAACTTATTAAGTGTTGAACTGGGTCGCATAGCTGAGGATAATTTTTCCATATCTGGAAAATAATATCCACCAATATCAATAGAATGCCCTTGTGCAGCTATTAACTCATCATTAATTTTCTCTTCGTTTTCTGCTAAGTCTTTAGCTAATTGAGCAAATTGAGATTGTAAATCAGAGTCTTGAGTTTGGTCAGCCAATGCTTGAGCCCAATACATAGTCAAATAGAAATGACTACCACGGTTATCTAATTCCATCACTTTTCTTGAGGGTGATTTTTTTGTTTTCAAAAATTTATCAGTGGCGACATCCAATGCTTCAGCTAATACCAAAGCTTTATCATTACCTTTTTGGCCGATGTCTTCAAGTGATACTGCCAATGCTAAGAATTCACCCAAT
>JBGCFT010000101.1:0-10697 GCA_045107085.1 Marinicellaceae bacterium
GAGGGAGATTCAACTTAACTCTTGTGTTTTCAAATTAATTTTTATAATTTTAACTTAAGATCGACTCTATTAGGCATCCTTGTTATTTGTGGATTTGACTGAGAAAGAATTTCAACACAACCAGTTCCATCATTAACCCCAATAATCACATAATGATCGATAGGCCAACTCAAATACATATTATCAGTTTCATCATGGTATTTTTTTAAAAGACTTGTGTTACGATCAATATTTTTATAAATTCCCCATTTACCTGAATCAAAAAGATCTAATGATTTAAATGGAAAATTTGGCGTTACAATGTATTGCTCTATATCTTCAAAAGCTATCACATACATAACAGCATCTTTACAAAATTCAGGTTTAACGATCAATCTAAAACCTTCTATATCATGAATTAATGACTGTACATGAATCCTAGTTGGAAAAACATCATTCTTTAACTTAACAAAAGAACCATGATTAAAATGATTTTCAATATCACCCATTTAATATTCCTCTTTTTCGCCATATTTGATTTTATTTATTGGTTTTTTCTGGCCACTTGGTTTCTCTTCTTGTGGTAATTCACAGGACTGGCTTCCGAAGTAATAATACAACACAAAAACTATATTACCTAAATTAAATTTCTTAAAAATTGAACAATATGAGACCTTTCTACAAAAATATGACTTTATCACCGAATCAACTTATATCAATAATAACTTGTAAGATGATGGTTTGAAATGTTTATTTTTGGAACGATAGAAACTATAGTTTTGGTAGTTGACTTTTTAAATCTTCAAGATCAATTGGGGCAGCCCAGACTTGCAATAATCCTTGCGGTTGTCCATCAAAAGGCCGATCAGAAGTAAACAAGACAGATTTGTTATCTGGTGTTAATCGTCCTGCAAATTCAGCGTATTGGGTATTAATTTTTGCACCTATATTTAATGGCTGACTCCACTGTTCTTTGGATCTAAAGGAAATAAATAGGTCTGGACCACCTTGACCACCACGATTCGGATAGGTTAACAACATCACTGATTCTTCGGCATTGACCCAGACACCGTCATCACGCTCTGGTGAATTGATAGGCGCCGCCAAAGGCACTGCTGTTGTGAAGGTTCCATCTGTTTGTAATTGAGATTTATAGATATCGCGCTCACCAATGCCATCAAGACGTTCTGTCATAAAATAAAGAGACCCGTTATTTGTTAGAGACGGCAAACTTTCATTGTGTACATACCTTAACGTTTTTACTTGACCTGCTCGAGGTCGATTGATATCACCGGTATTAATTGGTTTTGGCACTGCTATTGTATTTGTTAAATCTAAAGTGTAAAGATCAAAGTTTTCATTAATATCTAAATTTGCTAATTCTTTACGCTGTGCTGACCAAGAAAAAATAAGCATTTCACCATTAGGAGAAACTGAAGGCCAGTCAACACGACCTTCACTTGGTAGTTTAACATTCACAGGTGTAGACCAGCCATTTTCTGTGCGATCAGATCGTCGCAATTGTTGAGGACACTCCCAAATGGGCGTCACTTATTATGGATAAGCATAATATCATTCCCATCAGCATTTTGGTTTTTATCATCTGTCTTATCCTCTTGAGTTTAATTGTATAACAATTAATTATTAGAGTTTTTTAGTGAATATTCTGTGAAAACGACCTTTAGTAGTGACTTAAGATACAATGCAAGTGAGAAATTCAACTGTTTGAATACTAAAATTTTCTTTAGTTTATATCAAATCCATTAAGAAAAACAAGGTCATTGTCAGTGACTAATACGGTCAATGTTGCATTGATGTCATCAGCTTCAGCATTACTCCACCGTATTCTTTGTGTACTAGATGGATTGAGTCTTGGTGATTCAAACCAAAGCACTTGTTGATTAAATACTGTAGATGGCACGATGAAATGGGCATTAGTACCTGGAGCAATTGAAGACAAGTCCCCTGCACATCCCTGAGCGGTGCATATCTGAATTTGATAGGGGCTGTATGCCGCACCAGTATTTTCAACGGTCACCACAATACTATTTGAGTTTAGCCTATCAACCGCAATGGCTGTCAATTTATATCCCATCATTTGAGAAGCATTTAGCAACGCACTGGAAGATATATTACCATCAGTAAATGCAGGTGATCCAAGCATATAATTTAAACCAATACGTACCGCTTGTGCATTAAGGGTTTCTCCATTACCACAATCATTCGGAGGTTGTGACCATGCTCCGTTACTGTTACAACCTGTCCAAAATGCTTCACCACCCCAGCCATGTTTTTTATGGATATTGAGTTGAGCTGCGGGGGCTTGATCTTGTCGCCAATTCTCTGGCGCATTGTGATTACTAGTCAATAAACTGTCATCAAAAAACCCAAAACGCAAGGCATCAAGAGAATCATCCCCTTGACTAAAAAAGCCATGAGATTGCGCTGAATCTAATGACAAAGATGTTTGTATATCTGCTGAAGAGTTTCCAAAACCATTAACAAAATGCGTTATCATGGTTTTTTGGAATTCAAACGATGGAAAATTACTGGCTGTATAAGTGGCACCATCTAGATGATGTTCGCCCCAAAGACCAACTAGACCCATTTGAACGTATGCAATTCGTTGATCATTTTTATAACGCAGTGAAAAATTATCAATAAACTTCAATAAACATGTTTGTACAGAAATTTCATTCCATACTGGATTATCGTAGTTATTTCCCTCATACAGAAAATCACTAACAAACAAATCATCAGGTGCATAATTTTCTTGACCATAACCAGGCCCAAATACAACCGGACGTAAAATAGCTTGATGGCCACGTGCATCTACCCTATTTAAAAATGAGTCCACAGAATTCCAATCAAAGTCACCAGAACATAAAGGCAAGACCTCACTCAGACCAATAAAGTCCCATTCCATAGACAGAACCTCAATATGCTCTGAGGTTTCCCAAGCGGCTCCACCAGTAAAAGGATTGGTATATCCATGGTCCTCAAAAGTCAGTTCTGTTGCGCTTGCATAATTTATATGAAAAACCAGTATCAAGATGGAAGTTGTAAAACCACTGGAAACTTTATATTTAGAAAGCATTAAATTGAATAACTGTTAAAGTTAAATCTTATCATGAAAATCAACTCCTAGTTCTTGAGTTCTCTATGAATTGAATGAAATTCACTTATTTTGATAAATTTGACTCAGACATGTCATAAATTTTTTCGGAATTACGCAATACTAAAGTAAGTAACCAATTTAAAAGAGAAAAATGAATAAAATTTTTAAACTATCAAACTCTGCCATGACTATTCTAGTCTTGTCTTTTTTAACAGCTTGTGGGGCATCCGATCAAAATCAATCAAATACAACGATAACAAGCCAAGCACAAACAGTTGAAGTCTCAACTGCTAAAAAAACAACAGAGCTTAACTTAAAACTCACAAGCACTCCGATCAATAAAAATGAATTTCTGGGATTAATCGCACCCACCGTTACAAATGCACCTCCCTGCCCATTTCTGACTGACCAAACAGCCATCGAAACAGCACAAACAAATTTCAATTTAGAACGCCGCACCACCTCAAGCACAGAATGTTTTTGGTCTAAAAACGCTGGTTTCTCAGTTAAAGTAACCATTAAGCCATCAGCTACAGCCACACCAATCAAAGAACGTGTTTACAACATGGACAGCCCACCAATTATAAAAGATCAAACTGGTCCAGGTGCAAATGCCATGATTTTGTATGACACCACCTGGGATAAACAAAGAGCTTATGCCATGGCCTTTGAACAAAACAATCAGCTCGTCATGATAACCGTCACTGGCATGTCTACTAATGCAGAAAGATTAATCAATACAGCCAATGAGGTATCCAATCAATTAAATGGAGTATCAACATCAAATACAAATGTTTCTGATGAGAGTTATAATTTGTGCAACACTTGGAGTCAGTCAGAGATAGCGGCAATCATTGGTGAACCGATTCAAATGAAAACAGGTAACCTAGATTGTCAATGGCACACTGGTTCAGGCGATAGCATGAAACAAATCAGAATCACCATTTATTCAGGCAAATCCTATCCATGGAATTCGGTACTAGAATACAGAGGATCTAAAGCCGTTGATGGCATCGGAGAACGAGGCATCATTGAGAAAAAACGCAAGCGTTCAAACATGCCTGGTCACATTTTATTAAATACGCTGTATCAAGAAAAACTGGTCACTGTGACTATTACAGAAACCATTGAAAAATATGAAGCTGTTGCACTGGCTTTAGCAAAAAATATTGACCAACGATTTGAATTAAAATAAATCATGGATATTATTGATTAAACTACAATCAAAATTCAGAAGATCAAAGGTCTAAAAGCAGACAAATAACATAAATAGGGTGCAAAATAATTATCATTATTTTATTAAAACCACCCTATTTTTTAAATATTCAACTCGTTGACTGAATCATGAAAACCTTATCGAGATCACTTTATTCTTCTACAAATCCTGGCCATTTTCTCATGTAGTTAACAAATATATCGCTTAGACCTTCTTGATTAAGATATTCTTGACTGACTGGAAGCGGTGTTGGTTCAAATTGAGGATTGTCTATCACTTTCTGAGGAAAATCGTGATGCAAAATAGCAGACCGGCCAATGGTGACAAAGTCTACTTTAGCATTTAGAATTGCATTAACATCTTTTCCTGTTCTGATTTTTCCAGCGACAGTGAATAAGACTTTTTTAAAATCAAGCTCGGTAAAATGCGATAATAATGTTTTTTCTTGATCCTTTTCGTCTTCTGGATATTTGAAAGAGTCCCATAAAGAAACATCAAGGAAATCAATTTTTCCACTGTCTATGAGTTGCTGGCAAAAGTACTTGACCTCACTCAAACGCATACCAAATTTTTCTGGCGACAGTCGCACGCCCACAAGAAATGTCTCTCCACAAGCTTCTCTGATTCCATTAATGATCTCAAAAATAAGGCGAGAACGGTTTTCTAAATTGCCTCCATAATGGTCTTCTCTTTGATTAATTTCAGGACTCAGGAATTGACTAAGAATATATCCATGTGCGCCATGAATTTCGACACCATCATATCCACATTTTTTTGCTCTGATTCCTGCCAAGATAAAGTCTTCCCGCAATGCTTCCACTTCTTTCAGTGTTAAAGCCCTTGCCCCGGTTTCCTCATTAGCAGATGGACAAACAGGTAAACCTTCTATTAAATCATGAGGTGAACGCATTCCAGCATGGTGTAACTGAATAACAGCCAAACTGCCATGAGACTTGATTTCTTTGGTTAATCGTTGGTGTCCATTAATATGGATGTCACTAAAAATACCTAGTTGACCAGGAAAGCCCTTGCCCACAGCTTGAACATGAGAAGCACAAGTCATTGTCATGCCAAATTGCCCTTTTGCCCTTAAGCTTAACCAATGAAACTCCTCATCTGAAAGTCGTCCATCTTCATGACTTTGTCGATTCGTCAATGGGGCCAGCATAAACCTATTTTTCATCATAAGTCCGCAAGGAAAAGTAACAGGAGAATCGGTATTTTTTGTCATTTGTTCAGTAATTTATAAAAGTGAACAGTATTTAATCATAAATATTGTAGTAGTCAATTGATATGAGCAATTTTTCTAAACACTCAACTTTTGCTTGCACATACTTAATGCTAAGGAGATAAAACCGATGAAGTTTATTGAGCAAAATACTGTCTAAAAGTTTAAATTTCAAGACAAATTCTGACCACTTAACTTTTTAATTTGAATTTTCTTCGAAGCTATTTTTAAATATTAAACCTGGTGGTACTTGGAAGAATAATCGATTGCCATCACAAGTTCCTGACCATAAATCTTGGAATCCATCTCCGTTAAAATCAGCAACTGATATGTCAAATGTTCCTTGAGTTAACCAATCTCGAGATTCCCCATCAAGAGGGTCGGTTAATGAATTGCCGTTGTTATTTTGTAGTCCCACTAAAAATCGATCACATCCCATAATATCGGTATCTACATCAGCCACAAGCATGTCATCGAATCCATCTTTATTGAGATCAACAGTGAATGTATTCCCTCCAAAGTCTTCTGTGTTAGCACTATTATTGATATCATTGATTAAAAAAGTCGCATAACCCTCTTTATCATTACCCTTATTCAACATGACTTTATCTTGAAAGTCACTGACTATAAATAAATCCATTTTATTGTCTTTATTTACATCTATCAATTCCATCATGTATGGATCCAGATCTTCATAAGTATTCATCTGAGTAAAGTTGCCTGTACCATCATTATATATAACCCTTACGTTGGGTGGCGTACTTCCTGGCGGCGGAGAACTCCCGGATGAGGATACTTTTACAATGTCGCGAAAGCCATCTCCGTTCATGTCAAATATTTCAGTAGAAGTTCCAAATACAGATTCAGACATCGCTGCTGACATTCTGGTCTCTGTCTCATCAATAAAAAATCCATTGCCATCATTTATCAATAATCTGTCTTCAAGATCATTGGCATAATCTGCCAGAAATAAATCAGGAAAATTATCACCATTAACATCGCCAGCGGCAATGGCACAAAATTTAGGAGCAATCAGAAACGGAATTATTCTATTATCAGATGCAATATAACTAAGGCCTTGCCAAGAATTGTTCACATCATTTCCAAGATTCATATAAACTCTTGGTGTATCTCCAAATGTTGTGACTGTTACAACATCTAACCACCCATCATTGTCCACATCAACAGCAATCACATCTCTGTCATCTTCTGAATCTAGAAACCCAGGTGCTAATGAAGCTGTTTTATCCACAAATATACCCGATTCATTCATAGCCAAAACATTTGGGAGCCCGCCAGGAGTTGAGAATCTTTCCTTACGTACTATTATCATATCTGCATCACCATCGTTATCAAGATCAGCAGCAAATAAATCTTTCTCAAATGTATCATCAACACCCAAATCAGGTGTAATTTGGATGTTATCATCGGTAACTTCTTCAAATGTAACCCAGTCTTGTGAACAAGCAAATGAACTCACAAAAAGGATGAGGAAATATCGAAAATGAATGAATTGTGGCATGAAATTTTCTCTAATACATAGGTTTTAATATATGATAATAACTGGATTTTTTAAAATAGTCAAACGATCAGCAAAGCCCCAATCAGAATGACCACACTCATTTAAGGTTTTAAATTGTGTACACATAAAACAAATAATTAATATTGAAACCAGATGGTCATAGATTAATCAGAAAAAAAATTTGCAAAATTCTAATTTATAAAATATTTTTTCTTTAATTCCATCCGCTTTCATCCCAATTCATCTCGTTCCAATTCCACAAATTGTCATAACAAACAACGGGAACATCATTCACACCAAAATCAACCATAACACCTGTATTTTGGCTTATTTGACAATTTTGTTGAGGGTTCTGCGGTAACTGTATTATTTCAATTTCCCATGCTTGTCCATTTGCAATATCTGTCTCAAAAGTAAAAGCCCCATTTTCTTCAATGAATATAACGCTTTGATCTGTGGATTAATAAAACTGATAGATAATTGGTTTCATAATAGATTCTCACATTGATTACCCATACAACCGCATACAAAATTAAAAAGGGGTCAAATAATCCTATATTATGATTTATGACTTAGACATTGAATATTTTATCCGTTTATGTCAAAGTTTTAATCTAGTACACTTCTATGTAAGTGCCAAGTTTTCAGAACAGTGACAATTGTTTTCTAAAAATTAAATATTCTTAATTTTATTAGAAAAAACCATGTCAATGTCATGAGATCAGGAAATTAAACCTATCTGAAGTAATCAACATTATCAGCAATTCTAATTCCTATTATTCGCCTTAATATAAAGTTTAATTGATAGCCTTTTCCATAACCACCGCTTCCATTGAACTGCCGTTGGTTAATATTTGTTTGACATCTACAATTTTTTTATAACCCAAGTTCTTATAAAATGAAATTGAGTTTATCGTAGCTTTGAGATGCAGTTTATCCGCTTCTTTTCTGTTAGCAAATCGCTCGATGCGGTTTAATAAACGAGAACCTATGCCTGTACCTGAATGTTTAGGATCAACATATAATGATCTAATACATTGCTCAGCAATCATGTATATGCCAACACCCAATACTTTACTTTTTTCATTAGTGGCAACATAACAGCGGACATTTTTATTTTTGATAAAATCAGCCAACCACTTAATTCTTTGACTGTTTGGTTTAGGTGACCATGCAGATAAAACTGGTTTTGCATAATCGTTTTTGGAGATGGATTGAACCGCTTTAAATTGAACGGTAATCATGTCTTTCGCGTCTTTGGACCTAGCGGCCCGGCATTCTATTTCTTTTATCATAACAAACAATCATAACACAAAATTAAGGGAATTTAAACCCATATTTCGAACTAGAAAGCATTAGATGTTATTTATTTCATTAATATTCAATGACTTATATGATCGCAAAATAATTTAAATTTAAATGATGCTCTTATCATTTATCGATTTTTTTTGTAACAACTGCTCTAGACTTTGCTTCTTACAAACAACAACAATGACATTATTTTGAATTTTTTTTGCAAAAACAGCCTCGGCTAAATCTGGCGAATTAACTGAAGCATTACAGGTATTTTCAAAAGATCCAACTAATCAAAAACCCAGTAATTATTTATACCAAAACCATCCTATGTTGGCGTAAGACGAATTACTTGTTTGGCGGCTATGGTTATAGCAGGACAAAAAGAAAGCACCTTACCTCAATCGGCAATCCACCATAAATTGTAGAATATTTCCAAATATTGAACTAAACAGGATTAAATCTAAATTACAATCTATAGCCAGAGAACATCTGGCTTAGGCAATTACCAAAGTAATTCACTCGCAATATCCAAAGATTCCATCATAACTGCAATATATAGTGCTACACACGTTTTACATTAATTTTAAAAATTCAGTAACTTATTAATAGATAATTTTTATTCTTCAAAACTGGATTGAAAAATTATGTCTAAATTCATGAAACAACCCGCAGGAAAGCTTTCCATCCATGGTTCAAAAACAACAGTGCCTGTAGATGATTCTATAAGCATAGCGCCTAATCCTGCGCCAACACCTGAAGGACCAGTTGAATCACCCCAAAAATTTTGCGTAAATGGAATTGGTTTTTGTGCGCCCATATGATTCAATCCAATGGGAGTATTGATGAAACAGTTATTGATTGAACCTTCGGTTAATTTTGCTTCTTGTTGTATTTGGATGGCAGTATCTGTTGCTTCAATCCAGTTCATTGCTACATGATACTGGGCCGCAATTGAACTGGATTCCAAGTTTAACCCTATCTCAACTTCGCCAGTACTTTCTCCATTGACATTTAAACCAATCCAATTACCAGCAATTAAATTAGTGGTGTTTGGGAAATTCATCATTCTGATTGCTTGATCACCACAAGCGCCAAAAACATTTCTTTCTGTATCATCAAATACTCCGTCAAGATTAGAGCCTATGGTATTCATATTTGTCGACTGCCTTGAAAAAATACAATTGTTTTGTCCTAGAATTGGAAGAGCTATTAACCCATCTGCAGATAAACCAAAATAATTTCCAGCAATAATAGAACCTGTACCAGAATTGAAGTTAACTCCTGAAGAGCCACTGATTAAATTTCGCTCAGAAACATCATCTATTCCATCAGAATTAGTACCTAAAACAATACTTGATCCAAATGGGATAGAACAATCAACACAAACAGCAAATGAAGTATCAAGGTTTTCATTGCCCTGAGCATTCACTCCTATGTGATTACAATTTATCCAAGAAATACTTTTGTCTCCTGTTTTGAAAATCGTTTGACCACTTAGGCTAAGACCTTTGATAGTAACAATAGATTGATTAACTATATTAAAAATTTCAAAATCACTTAATATCTCTACACGCATATAGGACGCGTTATTTTCTGTTGCACAGACATTTTTTGGTGCGCTACCATATTGAGGTTGTGAGGTTCCATCAATTATTAATTCATCTGTAATTTCAGGTAAATTAGATGATAAATTTATTCTACATACACCTTCAGCTGAACAAATATTCTCAGGAAATACAAAGTTAATCTCATCAAGCCCCGGATTTTCATTGGCATCAACAATAGCTTGTCGAAGTGAACCTACTCCTGAATCAAGTTCACTGAATACCAAAAACGTATTTGCATGTGCTGCTTGTATTGAAATAATTCCGCAGATTATAAACAGCATAGATTTGCTAAAGTTATTATGATTCATTTTCATTCCTTAGGTTTTTATCTAAAGTATACACTAATTCTAAATTTGAATGAAAAATAGCACTACACTTTATTCATTAATCTTATTTGGTCATTTGATCGTATTAAGATTTTATCAACCGTAATAATATTGTTTACCCAAACACATGTTATTCAAGAACACATAGGCCTCATGTTAATTAAAACAGAACGATGATGATTTAAATATTATTGCCTTTGATTTGTATGTGTTAAATTAACTTCAAAATAATTAAGAGAAAATTAGATGAGAAGCTTTAAGAAGGTTGCAGTGACTATAATGGTTTTTATATTAAATTTTAGCGCCTTTGCAAATGAAAATCACAGTAGTTATTATACCAAAAATTATGAGAAACAAGCACTTGAAATCTACCGCAAATTAATTGCGTTTAGATCAGCAGCAGGT
>JBGCFT010000102.1:0-3481 GCA_045107085.1 Marinicellaceae bacterium
TGGAGACCTTAAAACCTGTATAACTGATGCAGGATACCCTGAAACAACATTATTAAGAATATTTACCAAGTTAGATTGCCGATCCAGAGGACTCGATAACACAGATGTCGTACAAATAGAGGATTTATTTAACTTGCGTTCTTTGATTTTAGATGACAACAATGCAATAACAGACATATCGCCATTGAATACTTTATCGTATTTAACCCTATTGTCATTAGAATACAACGTCAATATAAACATGGATTTTAGTGACATAGATGAAATTGAAGATTTATATCTTGGCCACATGAATTTATCTAACTTACCTGATTTAAGTAACATGGTTGATTTAGAGTTTTTAGATTTAACCAGCAACAATATAAAAGACGGTTTTACTAATTTACCAGAAAGCTTAAGCGTCTTAGTATTAGATGACAACAAAGTCAAAAGTTGTTTGGGTTTGGATGGGTTGGCTATTGAGTCTATAAGTTTATCAGGAAGGAAGGTCAATTCCTTTGAAAATTGCTCATTGGTAGAGGGCCTTAAAAATCTGACAATCGTTGATACACCAAATATAACTGGTAACCATAATATAAATAGTTTTGCAGGCTTTTGTTCATTAGAACTTATTAATACTAACATTTCGGAATTAAAAGGAAGACGACCAATCAATAGCTTAACATTGTCTGATAATCCTATTTTAGAAAAATTTAATGTAATAAGACCAGGTTTGACAAATACGAACAGTAACTTTCCAAATCTAGTTCCTTCCTATGTCATTTTAAAGGGCTCTTCAAATATGTATTGCAAAAAATTGTATGATGTTGAAGAGTTTTGGTTGAATAATGATAAATTAGACATGACAGTTTCATTTTCAACCACAGTTAATTCTGTAGAGGAACCCTCTCCTGTATGTCCTACAATCAACCATGAATTTTTGTTTAATAGAGAAGCCAGTTGTAAAGCTGAAAAAATCCTCAACTTAAATGCAGTGCGAGTCAATAAACAAAATAAATTTGCACTGACTTGGGACCAAACAGATCATGCTTTATGGGGCATAACCAGTTATGAAATAAGAGAAAACTATGTAGCTGGTGGGGTCGAAAAAATACGAAAATTACCATTTGATTTTGATTTTCCAGTATATCTTGTCAATGAAGCCATAAACCCATCATTTGAAGTCAGAGCTTGTAAAACAAATGATGCAGACTCAGATAACATTACAACACTTTGTAGTGATTGGAGTGATTCATCTTGGAGTCCAGGGCTTTCTAAATTAAACAGTTTATCCGCAAGTTGGTTTGACCAAGCAAATGATCTGTTTAATTTACAATTTACTTATCCTGAAGAAAATATTGGTTATGAATCTAATAAACCAGATTATTTTGAAGTCTACAGTGGGTTAGATGTTTCTAACGATGTTATTCAAACCGTTGTTTTCCAAAAAAATGTCTATGAATACGGCTCACAAGTTCTTGACCTTAATAATTATTTAAGTCAAGAATTTAGAGTCAGGGCTTGTAAAAATGCACATGGCCAATACCCATCAACTTGTGGACTAAGCCGTTTAGTTAACGTAGTTAGTCAACCCATTACAGATACAAACAATCACCATTTAATTCCAGATGTGCCAACATTAACCAGTGAGTCAAATAATTTAACTCAAGGGCTCATCAAATTTGCAGTGGCATCATCATCTTATGTTGAATACTTTGATATTACTGAAACGCAACCTGTTCCTGTTGTTGACGCAGCGCCAATATTTAATCCAGACAATAAGAAAATCTACACCATTGATGCTAAAAATAACCAAGCAGCTTTGAATTTAATCAGAAAAGTCAATGGCAACCATTCATTCGCAATATCAGCTTGTGTTACTGAAACAAATGCTGAAGATAAAATTATTAGGTATTGTTCAGAACCGTTAAATCTTAATTGGGATGTTCTTAGAATTGTTTCTAATCCAGCATTATATAATCACAATATCATTGATGAAAGCATGATTAATGTTGATTTTGATTGGATTGATTGTTCAGAAAACTTTTATGACAGCAATATAGTTAACTCAAATACAAATGGAAGTGGATATACAGGTTATGGATGTATTCCAACGACAATTGGTAATGAAAATGAAATAATAGGAGTTAATAACTATGTAAGAACAACATTAAAATGGGAGTATAAAAATCACGGTGGAGCCAATGGAACAGTAATTGACATCACACCTCCAGATTATTTCCATGTGTCAAAAGTCATTCAATCAGGAAATGGCATAAATTTAAAAGCAATTGATAACAACACCAATCAAAACTCTGAAAATTATCAGTCAATTATCGAGATGTGTATTTCATCTCAATCACCAATATATGACGTAAATAATGCCAGTTCTATTCAAAAAAAGTATGCCAAACAACAATTTATTGTAAGCAATGATCAACAGCCAGTAAATGAATATATAGCGCATAAATTCAATACACAAAATGCCTGTTTAGGTGGCATCAGAGTCAGTGATGACGGACTATGGAATATAAAAGCTTGTTATTCAGGCATTGGTTGTACCAAAGGAAAGGAGATTGATATTTTAGCAAATATTCAAGATCCAAATAATTACGATCGACAAGGAGACTTGAGTAATATACGCAGCAATGAAAATACATTTTTTGTAGAAACTGAAAGAGCATCTTCAGATAATCTTCAATCAGGTCTTTGGTGGAATCCTTATCAAGCTGGAACTGGTTGGTATTTTCATTGGAAAAACAATAGCCCTAATCCAAATAAACAACTTAAAAATAGACAAAATCTATTAGCACATTGGATGATATACAAAAAATACAACAAAGATACATGGAGTCCTTTTTGGGTCTATGCTGACATGGCATTGACACAAGAAAATGACAGCAATGATAAATTGTATGCTGGACAAATAATGTACTCTCGTATTTTGAATGGAGTTAAAAACGAACAATCATTGGGGATTATTAAAGTATTAATTACGCCAGATCAAGAAAGCCACAGAGCCAAAGTTGAATTGGATCTCAATTATGGACAAGACTTAATCACCCAAGATAGTATATTCTTTGAATTTATTGGTGAAGATGATTATTTTACAATTGATCATGGAGCAACAGGTGATCAATTAGACACCATCACCATTCCATTAGAAATAGCCAGTATTAGATTGGCAGGAGAACTGTCATTAGATGAAAATGGCAACCCAATAAGTGGCCCAGGAGTAGATGCTACACGATTCGGTCAAAAAAATGACAATGATCATTACTCAGGTTTATATGTGTATAACGATCAGGATGATAGTAGAGATGCAAAGATTGCTGTGTGGCAAAAGCATAATTTAGAAATAATGAATTTCTTTATTTATGATGATGCAGGAGAACCCTTTTGGCTCATGTCACAAACTTGTGGAGATCCGTGTAGTGTTCCTGTAACTGGTTATTTTGATGAGTACATTAATGGTACGACCGGAGAGAATGAATTTGGATTC
>JBGCFT010000103.1:0-9340 GCA_045107085.1 Marinicellaceae bacterium
ATTTAAAGGAAGTTTCGCTGAATTTTTAGAGTTTTTAAGAACCGATCCTCAATTTTATGCAAACTCTGCTGAAGATTTATTGAAAGAAGCCAGTTTTATTTCAAAAAAAATGGACGGTAAATTACCAGAATTATTTACTAAATTACCCAGACAACCCTACACAGTTAATCCTGTCCCTGATCAAATTGCAGCCAATTATACGACAGGCAGGTATGTATCAGCGCCCTTAGATTCAAAGCGTCCTGGCCAATATTGGGTCAATACTTATGCATTAGAAAAAAGACCCCTATATAATTTAGAAGCACTCACGTTTCATGAAGCGGTGCCTGGTCATCACTTACAGATCGCTTTAAGTGCAGAATTAGAAGAATTACCAAACTTTAGGCGATATAACTACATCTCTGCTTTTGGTGAAGGTTGGGGTTTGTACAGTGAAAAATTAGCCAAAGAAGTCGGATTTTACCAGGATCCCTATTCAGATTTTGGCAGGCTCACCTATGAAATGTGGCGAGCGATGCGATTGGTTGTTGATACTGGCATGCATGCATTTGGCATGAGTCGCGATGAGGCCATTAAATTGATGGAAGAAAACACCGCACTTTCAAAACACAATGTCCGCACTGAAATTGACCGGTATATTGGTTGGCCAGCTCAAGCGTTGTCTTATAAGCTAGGAGAAATCAAAATTTGGGAACTCAGGGCAAAAGCCGAAAAAGAACTGGGTGCAAAGTTTGATATTCGCACTTTTCATGATGCCGTTTTATCTCAAGGATCGGTTCCATTAAATGTGCTGGAGCAGATAATTGATGAATACATTAAGAAAAACAATTAAATATTTAGTAAATTATTATTAAATTTCGTTTTTTACTGATTGACATAATCTAAAAAAGTCACGATAACGAATACCTAATATACTACATTTGGAAGCTAAATATTTTTCAGCAAATCCAATATGTTCTTCAAACTGAGCAGCTTTATGGCATAAATCAGTGTTTTTTTTGCTTTACCTGCCATATGTGCGCCCATAGCATCGATAAGAACTCCATTAAACGCCAATGATTTTTGTTTGTTTTTTTTTATCAAATTTTTCTCGGATAGTATTACATTTTTGAGCACTAAAATCCGGTATTCCACAATTAGTTGCCGTTGTGCTTTTTAATTCCCATGGGATTTTATTGCTTTGTCCTGCCACTAAAAAATAGCCAGAAAGTGTATTGCCATTGCGAGCAAAAAACCCAGTTCCTCTGTCTTTTCCATTGTTCCAGTAAAAAAGAAAATCATCTTTTACTTTATCAAAGTTCATCTCACCTATATAACCGTTTGGATAATACGCTTTGCCCAAAAAAGATTTGCCATAAATCTTTTGTCTTAAGTTCAGTCAATGAGACAAACTCTGCTTCTGCACTGATTCTATCCCTTGATGAACAATTTTTAACCGAGCCGCGCTTGTTTCATCCCAAAATTGCCTTAAATCCACTTCTTTATTAATCACTTTTAGGCAAAAATAATACCCGAGATAGTTTAAATAATTAAACAGTGCCACTTCCCTTTCTTTCATCATTTGTTGGTGAATTTGTAAACCCTTTTTCAAATTAGAAAGATTCCTTTAACATGTATTTTTGCCAAGCCATTAATTTATCTCCAAGCTCAAACCATGATTTATCTACAACCTTAATTGCGCTTAATATGTTTTTACCTAATTTGGTAAAAGAAGGAGTATTGATACTCCAAAGCCGTTACAAAAAATAGAATTCAAACTAAATTTATTATTTTTAATTGTTTTACAAATTTAATTTATTGTATACTAATTTTACAATTTAAAGTGAGTAATAAAATGCATTCAAAAGTTAACAATGCCTTGAAATGGCTTATCATTGGACTGTATTCAATTCAAATTGCAAGTGCTGACATAATCTTGGTATTGAACACTGAAGACTCAGGAGTTGGATCATTGCGGCAAGCAATACTTGATGCCAATCAGAATTCAGGTTTAGATGATATTTCATTTAATATACCTGAAAAACTGTGCTCTGCTGAAGGCGTTTGTCAAATTAATTTATTATCTAATTTACCAGAAATTACCGATGAATTAGTTATTGACGGTACCACACAAACTCAACATGGCACTGCACCTGCCAATGTATGTGCCACAGAAAACAGCCCATCTTATATGCGTATAGAAATATTAGGTTCGGTAGATATTTTCACCATGGTTAGCGAAGCTAATGTAATCATCAAAGGCCTTAGTTTAGGTGGAAACATTACATTTACTACGGGCAACGAAAACAACATAATTATTAACTGTAATCATATTGGAATCAATGCCCAAGGTGATACAAA
Organism: Marinicellaceae bacterium; assembly: GCA_045107085.1. Classification (GTDB taxonomy): domain Bacteria; phylum Pseudomonadota; class Gammaproteobacteria; order Xanthomonadales; family Marinicellaceae; genus NORP309. The sequence goes on from JBGCFT010000103.1 coordinate 2,341, forward strand.
TCTAAACCGATCCAATTTTATGTGTTTTAACTGTAATGGTCCGTCTGGTTCAGTAACAACTTTAGGAACAAATTCAGATGGAATTGATGATATTGCAGAACGAAATGTCATAAGTAGCTTCAGCGGTGTATATTTTAATAATGGAAGTAATTCTATTATTGCTGGAAATTATTTTGGTTTGTCTGCAGATGGTATAACAACAATTGAGATCCCTGCACAGCGAAGATGCCTTCAAGCCAGACAAAATTTCAAATTTAATAGAATCGGATCAAATCTTGACGGAATTAATGATAAAGTTGAAAGAAATATTTTTGGTTCGTGTGGAGAAAAAGCCGTAGAAATGGTAAATTTCAACGAAACATCCAATATTATTGCTGGTAACTGGATTGGAGTTAATGCCAATGGAGAAAGTACGAATCAAGTAGAAATTGGCTTACAACTAGACTCAATAATGTTTGATGATATATATGCCCAACATCAGGTTTCTATGAATTGGATTGATGTCACAGATACTGCAATTCTTCTGCTTCAAGATGCAGAATTAAGCAATGGTTCAATAAATAATTGCATCACCAATACGCCCATAGGTGTTGATCATATGGGCAGCCAATCTTCTGTTCCATTAGCATTAAATTATTGGGGAGATGCATCTGGCCCATCAGGAATAGGAACTGGTACAGGTGCGATGATTATTGAATCTGCGTCAGGTACAGTTGATTTTAAACCTTGGATACCAGAGTTCACAGAAGATTGTTTTATCGACTTAGATGTGATTTTTAATTCTGGTTTTGAAATATAAAACACATAAAAATTACGCTGATTGTCAATTGAATCCAACATGAATATGAATATTAATTTTGTTCTTTAATAAGTTTCTTTTTCCATAGGTAAAAGGATACTGGTACGATAATTAGTGTTAAAAAGACAGCACTGATCATTCCACCAACCATAGGCGCGGCTATTCGGCTCATGATTTCTGAACCTGTGCCAGTTCCATAAAGAATCGGCAATAAGCCAATCACTATCGTGGAAGCCGTCATCATTACTGGCCTAACTCTTAAACCGGCTCCATTGAGCACTGCCATTTTGAGTGTTTCTTTTTTCGGTTTTATGCCGGTTTCTTCTGCCTCTTTCAACATGAGTGAATACGCTTGATTCAGGTAAACTAACATGATTACGCCTATTTCTACAGCCACACCAGCCAGTGCGATAAAGCCTACTCCAACTGCCACAGAAAAATTAAAACCTTGTAGATACATTAACCAGATCCCACCTACCATTGATAAAGGTAAGGTTAACATAATGATGGCTACCTCCATAAAATTACGGAAACTTAGGTACAGCAATATAATGATGATCGCTACAGTTAATGGCACCACATAACTCAGTTTTTCTTTGGCCCTTTGCATGTATTCAAACTGACCAGACCAATTAATCGAATAGCCTGTTGGCAACTGTAAATTATCATTAACGACTTGTTGAGCATTCTCAACATAACTGGCAATATCAATGTTCTCAATATCAATAAATATCCAGCCATTTAATCGTGCATTTTCACTTTTAATCCCAGGTGGACCGTCTTCAATAAAAATATGTGCCACATCACTTAGAGAAATAGTTTGACCACTTGGTGTAATAATGGGCAATAGCTTTAATTTTTCAGGTGAATCACGGTAATCTTGTGGGTATCGGACATTGACTGGATATCGTTCTAATTTTTCAACCGTTTGGGTGACATTGATGCCGCCAATTGCACTGGCAACAATTTCTTGAATGTCGCTGATATTCAAGCCATAACGTGCCGCTTTTAGTCTTTGAACATCAACTTTGATGTAACGCCCTCCGGCGACGCGTTCTGAATAGACTGAAGCTGTTCCTTCTACTTTTTTTAATATCTCCTCGATTCTTTTGCCAATTCTCTCAATTTCTGGCAGTTCAGGACCAGCAATTTTTATTCCTACTGGTGTTTTAATGCCTGTGGCTAACATGTCAATTCGAGTTTTAATGGGCTCCACCCAAGCATTGGTTAAGCCGGGTAATTTCACTAACGAGTCTAATTCATCAATCAACTTTTTCTTGGTCATGCCTTCTCGCCATTGCTCAATTGGCTTGAGCTGAATAAAAGTTTCAATCATCGTCAAAGGTGCTGGATCTGTGGCGGTTTCTGCTCGCCCTATTTTTCCAAACACGGTTAAGACTTCAGGAACGGATTTAATTAATTTATCGGTTTGTTGCAATAATTCTCTGGCTTTACCAATTGAAAGCCCAGGATAAGTCGTTGGCATATACATAATATCACCTTCATCCAAAGGTGGCATAAACTCTCCGCCAATTTTATTGATTGGCCACAATCCTATTACAAAAATTAATAACCCGCTTAATAAAGTTAATTTTGGAAATTGCAATACGGTTTCTAACACAGGGAAATAGGCTTTTTTCAAGACACGATTAATTGGATTTTTGTTCTCAGCAACAATTTTACCTCGAATAAAATAACCCATTAAAACAGGCACCAAAGTCACCGCTAAAAATGCTGCTGCTGCCATCGCATAAGTTTTGGTAAAGGCCAATGGCGTAAACATTCTTCCTTCTTGTGCTTCTAAGGTAAACACAGGGATGAAGCTCACGGTGATAATTAACAAACTAAAAAACAACGCTGGTCCAACTTCACTGGCAGATTGGATAACTATTTGCCAACGGTTTTCTTTGGTTAGTGGTGTACGTTCCATGTGTTTGTGCATGTTTTCTATCAATACAATCGCTCCATCAATCATCGCACCAATAGCAATAGCAATGCCGCCTAATGACATAATATTGGCATTCAAGCCTTGAAAATACATGATAGTAAAGGCCGACAATATTCCTACTGGCAAACTAATAATTGCGACCAAGGAGGATCGAATATGAAACAAGAACAGCAGACAAACTAAAGCCACCACTGCTAGTTCTTCTAATAATTTATGCCACAAATTATCAACGGCACTTCCAATTAAAGCACTGCGATCATAGACAGTAACCACTTCAACACCATCAGGCAGACCTTTTTTTAATTGTTCTAACTTCGCTTTGACTGCATCAATCGTGGTTTGTGCGTTTTCTCCAAATCGCATAACAACTATGCCGCCGACCACTTCACCTTGTCCATCTAATTCAGCAATACCTCTTCGCATTTGTGGGCCGATATCAACATTTGCAACATCTTTTAATAAAATCGGCGTGCCAGTTTCATTTATTCCTAATGGAACAGTGCGTATGTCTTCTGAGTTTTGCAAATATCCAGTGGCTCTAATCATATACTCTGCTTCTGCCATCTCGATAACTGAAGCGCCAATTTCTTGATTGCTGCGTTTTATTGCCATCAGCACATGCGATAAGGGCATATCGTAGGCTTGTAGTTTGTTCGGATCGATCGTGATTTGATACTGTTTAACCATGCCTCCTAATGTGGCTACTTCTGAAACACCTGGGACAGTTTGTAATTCGTACTTTAAAAACCAATCTTGTAAACTGCGTAATTCGCTTAAATCGTGCTGACCCGTTTTATCCTGTAAAGCATATAAGTAAATCCAGCCAACACCTGTGGCATCAGGCCCTAAAGCAGGCTGTGCATTGGCAGGCAACGATGGTGCAACCTGGCTTAGGTATTCCAATACGCGTGATCTTGCCCAATACAAATCTGTTTTTTCATCAAATATAATGTAAACATAAGAATCACCAAAGAAAGAATACCCTCGAACTGTCACCGCTCCAGGTACTGATAGCATGGCCGTTGTTAATGGATAAGTGACTTGATCTTGAACTACTTGCGGTGCTTGACCTGGATAACTGGTCTTAATAATGACTTGAATATCAGATAGATCGGGCAAGGCATCAACTGGTGTATTTTTTAAAGAAAATAAACCAGTCCCAACTAACAAAACCGTGGCTAAAAGCACAAAAAAACGATTGCCTACAGACCATTTAATAAGTGAAATTATCATAATTGTATCCTTGTTCTATAACGATGAAAGCTGTGAAATTTCAGTAATAATAAATTCACCGTCTTGAATTTCAAAAGTAAACATCACATCATCTCGATTTGATAAATGTGAAATATCGAGCTGCTCATCGGTAAGAAAATCAACTATTGCAGCTGGCCTATTCCATTTTTCGATGGCTTCTCTATCAATAGAAACCCTTTTAAAGTCCTTCGAAATTGAAATGATCTTTCCTTTGGTAGTCGCGGTTGGGATGCTTTCATTTTTATTATCGCTATCGCCTATGGTTTGATTATGGGACATGCGCATAAAATCAGAAGTTTTACTTGATTCAGAGTCCAGTAAAAACTGTGCAGAAACCACTACTTCCTCTCCATGGGTTATTCCTGATAATATTTCAATGTTTTTATTATCTCTGTCTCCAATCTCTACTTTAATAGATTTGAATTGACCTTGGCCCATTGCCAATACAATACGGTTCATTTTACCAGTGCGAATTACGGCTGATTGTGGCACCATAAGCAACTTTTTATCACCTTTTACATGCATTGTTACGGATGCAAACATATTCGGTTTTAATTGATAATCAAAGTTTTTAAATTTCAGACGGACTTTTAATGTGCGGGTTTTTGCGTCGAGCTGAGGATAAATATAATCCACTTCTCCTTTCCATTCTTTGCCAGGTAAAAAATCAACAGTCATGCTCACTTGAGTTTCTAAATTAACCCAATGAGCCTGATTTTCGTAAACCAATGCTTCCACCCAAACCGAATCTAATTTGGAAATAGACATTAATGTCTTACCTGGTTCTACAAAATAACCTTGGCGAATATTTAAATTATCAACAAATCCACTTTGGGGTGCATAAAAAGCCACATTTTGTTTAACACTTTTAGTTTTTATTAGTTCTTGAATGATACTCTCTGGGATATGTAAGGATTTTAAACGATTTTTAGCCGCACTGATGAGTTGGTTATTTTTTCTCTCTAATGCTAAAACCAATTCTTGTTGGGCATTGACTAACTCAGGTGAATAAATTTCATATAAGACTTGGTTTTTTTCGACTCTATCACCCAAAGCTTTTACATACAAATTTTCTATCCACCCTTCAACTCGCGGATGAATGTGCACGATTTTGTCTTCATCGTACTGAACATAACCGACGGTAATAATTTCAGTATTCAATGGCAACATCTTTGCTTTGGCAGTTTTCACACCCAAGTTATTAACCACATTAGGTGAAATTTTAATTGTGCCAGGACCTTCTCCTATGTCAACTCCATCGTCTCCATAAAATGGCACCAAATCCATTCCCATTGGAGATTTGCCTGGTTTATCTCTGCGAAAATTAGCATCCATTGGCGCTACCCAATACAAAGGTTTCTTTTCTGTTATGGCTGCACTATTATTTTTATTTTCATCCTTTGGTGAATGAAAATAATTAATCATTAACATTAAACTTATGCCTGTTACAAATCCAATGATTAGTTTTGATGTTGAATTGTTCATTTTAATCTCCTTTTGCCAGTTAAACTTTGGTAAAGAAATAGTTTATTTGAGTCATCACTTTTTGACGTTCAACGGCTATATTCAAAGCATCTATTTCTGCATTGAGTTCAGCAATGCGTGAACGAACAACTTCAGAAAACTCTCCATTGTCATGGGTATAGGCTGTCAGAGAAGCTTCTGCTTGATCATGCATTTGCGGTAACAATTTATCTTTATAGAGACTTTGCCTTTTATTTAATTGTTTCAATTGAGCCAAAGATGACTTGTAGGATGCCAACATCTGCTTCAGTAAATGATAAACTTTAGATTGTGAAGCATCATTAAACGCAACGGCAGATTCTAACTGTTTATCTTGGCGATTTTTTGTAAATAAAGGCACATCAAGACTGACTCCTATGGTTAAAAAATCAGATCGATTTATACCTTCAGAAGCATCACCTCGATAGCCATAACTGGCATTTATCCCCCAAGCAGGTTTATATTTCTGTTTGGCAATTGCTATACCTGTTTCACTGACTTTGACAGTTTGTTGAATGGCAACTACTGCCGGATGATCATTGAAAATCATTAATAAATCGTTATCGGATAATTCTATTGAATACTTTATTGTTTGCTTAGGGAATTGACTATCCACAGTCCAATTTTCACTATTATTAATGCCTTCAACAACATCTAAATTTTTGTAATCTTGGGTAAACCTGTCAGTTAACCACAATGATAATTCACTCCTGTATTTGTCATAATTTTGATTTAAAACCATGAGCCTGTCATCTAATCTGGTTAATTCTAGTTGGGCTCTGATGATGTCTTGCTGTTGGGCATTTCCAAAAGCAGCAGAGTAATTGCTTTCGGCCACCTCTACTAATTGTTCAAACAATGCTCGCTTCTGCTCAATAAAGGAGATGCTTTTTTGTGATTTGAAAGCATCAAACCATAATTGTGAAACCATCATTTCGACTTTTGCTAAGCGGTCTAGTCTTTGAAAAGGATGTACTTGACTTTTTATGAATAACTGTTTCTGTTTCAGTTTTCGTGTGTTACCTCGTGGAAACACCTGTGAGACACCGACTTTAACTTGAGTCATAGGCTCCTGACCAAAATCGAATGAATCTACTGGATAGTTAAGAAAATTCAATGAAACTTTTGGATCAGGCAAACTGCCTTCTGCAATACTCATTGATTCGATTGCTTTTTGCGCATAATAACTTTCAACCAACCACAAATCATTGTGCTTGGCTATGTTAATGGTTTTTTTTAAACTCAATGTAAAATCTTGAGCGTTTAAAGCTGAGGTTGCAATTAACAACAACATCATTTTTTTGATGGTACGAAAAGACATAAATGCCTCCAAATTAAATTTAAGTTAACGGATGTGCCTTATTTAAGGCGGACTGATCTTGTGTTAGCTTAAAATTGGAGGGCGATAGATAGACGAAGAACGTTGATTATTAGAAAATTGAGATTCTTGAAAGATAACCTTGTTTTGAATAAAAATAGGCACGTTGTTTTCATTA
>JBGCFT010000104.1:0-9686 GCA_045107085.1 Marinicellaceae bacterium
TTTTGTCAAAAATCAATCATTTGGTCACAAAGAATTTATTTTGTTAACTTTTTCTAAAATGAAAGTCCTTTAATTTATTAGTTTACAGGAGACGGGATAGCACTGTTATTGTTTGAATTTTGTATATTAATCAAATCCAGAATTGAAAATTTGGTCATACTCAAAGTCATAGACAGGACTAAGGCTTACACCATTGACTACTCCTAATTCGGTATAACCTGAATAACCTGGAAATATGTACCCTAAAAATCTATTGTGCATTCTTTTCATCAGTATTTCACTAACAACATCTCTGTAGTCTACAGTAGCATTCACATCTGATTCTTCAAACAATTGATTAGGAGCTAAACCAGGAAACTGACCAAAAAAACCAGGGTTAACATTGTCACCAATGATGAACATCGGGTTAGCATATCCGTGATCAGTTCCGTTGCTATCATTTTCATACGCTCTTCGACCAAATTCACTTTGTACTATGATGGTAAATTTTCCTGCGTTGCTGGCGTTTAAATCTTGATAAAGTGCAAGCAATCCATCAGATACTTCTTGTACTAATTCAGCAAATCTTCCTGTTGTGCCAGTGCCTTGCCCAATGTGTGTGTCCCAACCTCCAGTTGGAACGTATGCCACTTCTAAATCAACTTGTTCTTTATACATTTGAGCAATGGTTTTTAATTGGTCACCAAAATATCCCAGGGGATATTGTGCGTTTGCCTCAGGTGTATAATTCTCCCAATCAATCCCTTGGACTACTTGAGATGCATTTAATGTTTGATGCGCGACTGTATCTTCAAAACTATTGTGCTCTTCAAATATTTCAGTAATGGTATTTTGCATGGCTGATTCCCATGCCCAATGGCCTTGGTTTAAACTAAATTCATTAGGAGAACCCATAACCAGTGATATGGGATCACCTAGTATCGCATCGGTATTGTAGTAAGATGGAACCAATGAAGGAATTCTAGCATCTTCAGGCGTTGATAAAGACGAATTGAAATAACGGGTTAACCAGCCTGTTCCTAAATTTTCCGATGGTGAATTTATACCCAATTCCATCAATGCGGTTGAAACAAAATGACTGCGGTTAGCTTCTACCAGACCTGTTGCATGAACAATAGACATCTTATTGGCGTTAAATAAATCACGCATGCCAGTGGCATTGGGATGAAAACCAAAATCATTTTGACCATTTAATGGCAAAGACAGTGTATTTGGGATATGTAAACTGGGACGTAAAATGGTGCTGTAGTTTATGTAATTTTGACCTGAAATTGGAGGCATAAAATTAAGTCCATCCATGCCACCATTGAGAAACACGTAAATCAATAAATCTTTGCTGTTTTCATTGCCTGCACCTTTCAAAAAATTGGATCCAAATCCAACCTGTACTCCGCCTAATCCAGCCAATGTAATTAATCCTGAATTCTTTAAAAACTGTCTTCTGTTTAATTTTTTCATTTTTTATTACCTGTAATTAAATTCTGTTGTCAAAAAGACAGTAGAAACCACTGCAAAAAGTCTATCTTGATTGTATCCTGGCCATTCGTTGGTTGTTAAATCTATTAAAGCGTTTCTGTCCGTTTCTTGTGGATCTGAAGTATCGAGATAAGACATGAATTTAGCCAGTTTATCCTGTATATGAAAATTTGGCTGGATTCCACAGGCTTTTTCAAACCAAAAATTGACAATATTATTGGCGGTTCGATCGTTTGGGTTGGCAAAATGGGAAAGGGTGATATTCAAGATGTCATTGTAAGTATTTTCGTCATCGTCTCTGAATCGAGCCATCCATTGCATAAAGCGCCAAGTAGACATGATGCTTGATGCACCAAGCCATGCTGCTTTAGTGTCAGGAAAACCGTTTGGTGAAGTCCAGTGAAACAAATTTTGGCCAGAGTTTCTAAACTCCCAAAAAATCCAAGAAGAATGTTCTTTGGTGGGATTAAAATCATAAGTAATTCCCATCTGTCGCATGGCCGAGGCAGCTCTCTCAAAAGGCCGTTTTATTTTTTCACCCCATGTGTCTAAAAAATCAGAAGATTTCAATAAAACTTCCATCGCTAATTTGATTTGATCAGGAGCTTGCCAATTTTGATGAAGGCTTTGCTTAACCGATGCAATGATTGATTCTGATGGCGTATCGCTGATAAATCTTCTGCATAATTTAGTGGCCAAAAATTCTGCTGTTGCAGGGTGTTCTGCTAACATGTCTAAAACATCTTGCATGTCCTTTAATGTGTTATTTGCGTCATAACTATAAGTATTGCCCATGATGTATTTATCGTCTTGATCGTGCCAATCCTGTCGAAATAGAAATTCTCCACTAGCGACATTTCCATCTTGATAATCCCACCAATCAGCACCGCTATAAGACCATCCTGTTAATGCTCGGGCCATTTCCAATACGTCTGCTTCAACATATCCTAATTTTCTGCCCTCTGAGTCGACCTCAACAGCCTCACTGGACATGTGTCCCATATAATTTTTTGCACTTAACGTATGTAGCTCTAATAATTCTCTGGCAAAATTTTCATTGGGAGCTTCTTTGTTATTAACACCGTTACCCAAATAGTCCAACATGCAACAAGATTTGGTAACATCTTCAAGCATTTCTCTAAAATTACCCAGTGTGTTTTTTCTAATAACATCTCTATCATAATGAACAAACATAGGCGGAATGCCATCACTGTCCATGTAAACATTAAAATGGTTATGCCAAAAATCCGTCACCAATTCAAACAATTGCCTTTTACTGTTGATGGCTAACATAAAACTGGCATAGAAAATTTCTTGGCCAGGTAATATATGCTCATCCCATTCTATCTCTGCTCCATCAGGTCTTCTGTAATGTTGTTGGTATAATTGAGTTCTGGATTTATTTAATGTTGTATAACCATTATTAAGTAAATTTTGTGCTGAACTATCATCAAGGCTATCCGGTGATAATTGTTCGTCTATGTATGAAAATATTTTATCTCTGGTTGTTGTCCCTGGGAGAGATTGCAGGTGATTCACTAATTCTGAAGTAGGCCCATATCCCATTTTTGATAATACCCTATGCACTTCATTTGCTGAAACTTCACCAGCTTTATTGTGGCTTTTATTTTGATTGTACTTAATTGATTTATTTCTATTTTTAATAGGAAATCGGGCGCTTGATAATCCCTTTGGTTTGAGAGACTTTTGAGATAAGTTTTTTTCAGTTTCTGTATAATATTTTCTTTTATCGATATTCATTCTAAACTTCCAGTACTTTGAATGTCTTTGATGGTGCGTGATTAATGAAGTACCAATTGTGAAACAAATCACAGATTGATTGAGAGTTGCCTCGTTGCTGAAGTATTTATCGTTTTATTAACATTTACATTAAATATTTATGCCATAATTAATTCAATTTATCTTTATATAGAATATGAAAGCCGCAATTTGTCACTTTTTTATATTATTATTTTTGGTTGAAAATAGCTCTGCTGAAACCCATGAAATAATCGTTTCAAGCAATGTGTTTTCTCCAAATTCTTTGGTCATTGAAGCAGGAGATACTGTACGCTGGATTAATACAGGCGGAAGCCATAATGTCAGGGCTTCAAATGGCAGCTTTCGGTGTGCACAAGGTTGCGATGCGGAAGGCGGCAATGGCAGTCCTTCATCAGAATTGTGGTCATTTGAAGTAACTTTCAGAACATTAGGAACAGTGCCCTATATTTGTGAGCCCCACATTGACTTTGGTATGCAAGGATCAATCACCGTTGTCGAACCACAATCCGTTGTGGTGCATGAAGTCTATGCAACAATAGAAAACGAGTTTGTTCCAAACGACTTGACCATACAAAGAGGCGAAGTTGTGCGCTTTATCAATGCCGGTGGGGAACACAACATTAATAGTGTAGACAATAGCCTTGTTTGTTCAGAAGGATGCAGTGGAGATGGAACTAATGCAGATAACAGTCCTACCGGATCTGATTGGGATATATTTGTTAAATTTAGTGACGTGGCAGAAGTCCCCTATTTTTGTGCTACTCATAATAATTCAGCCATTATTCGAGTTGAGTCAGATGGTATATTTAAAAATGGATTTGAATTTGCATTTCCTTTCAAAAATACTTTTGAATAATAAAATACTACTTCTTGTGAGTGATATATTTAATCTGTTAAAACTTATTGACTGATACCAGAAGACAATTTTCTCGCAATGAAAAATCCTATGACCATAAAACCTAAAAATATAGCGGCTTCTGAAGTATTGGAGCTTAAATTTGCAGTTGCTGGTCCTGGGCAATATCCACTCAAACCCCAACCGATTCCAAATATTGCTGAACCTATAAATAATTTCTTATCTATTATTCTAGATTGAGGCACTTCAAAATTATTCGTTAAGATAGGCTTGTCTAATTTGAAAATTAATGTGTATCCTACTGCCGCAGTTATCACAGCACCTGACAATACAAGTAGCAGAGTGTAATCCCAATGTCCAAACCAATCTAAAAACCCTATTACTTTTTGTGGATTAGTCATTTCAGATAAAATCAATCCAATTCCAAAAATTATGCCTAATAAAAATGATATTATTAACTTCATAAATTGATATAAACCCTTGTCATATATACACTTATAACTCCAAATATTACAAATATAATTGTTGAAAAAATAGATCTTTTAGATAACCTTGAAACCCCACAAACACCATGACCACTGGTGCAACCATTTGAAAAATAGGTGCCAATTCCTACTAAAGTTCCAGATATTGCAAGTAAATAAATTGAATATTTTTCTCTGATTATAAGATGTTCTGGGAATAAGAAAAAATAGACAATCGAACTAAATACAACCCCCAAAATAAACGCCAATCGCCAATAACGCTCATAACCTCGATCCCATATTATTCCTTTGAACATACCGCTTATTCCAGCGATTTTACCTTTAAAAAGCATCATTAATATTGCAGAAATCCCAATGGTTACACCTCCTAAAAAAGGAGTTATTATTTCATCGATCATCATTACTCCAAATCATTTTTAACTACTTTAGTAGTCTGTGGTTTTGCCATCCACTCTCTGCCTTTTAGCATAGCTTTCCAATATATTGGTGGCAATAGCGTTTCTTTTAAGAACCAAGAAATTCTACTGGGTTTTGTACCATTCACTATAAACTTGGGAAAACTGGGTAAGAGCTTTCCACCGTATCCAAATTCTGCTAAAACAATCTTCCCTTTTTCAACGGTTAGTGGACACGATCCATATCCATCATAAATGGATCTTGATTTTCCAAGCCCCATATCATTCAATAAATTATTGGCAACAGTTGGAGCCTGTTTTCTTGCAGCTGCGGCTGTTTTGGCATTGGGTGCGTTCATCACATCTCCAAGACTGTATATGTTTTTATATTTTTTATGCTGGAGTGTACTTTGATCGACGTCTATCCAACCATTATCATCTACCAATGGACTGACTTTAATAAAATCTGGAGCAGATTGCGGTGGGCATACATGAATAAAATCAAAATCTTTTTCAATGGTGTTACCTTCTTCATCTTTAAACCAAGCTTTCTTTTCTGGCCCATTTATTTTGAACAATGTATGATTAAAATTTAAGTCAAGTTTATATTTCTCGACATATTTCATGAGCGCCGGTACGTAATCTTTCACACCAAATAAAACGCCACCTGCATTATAGAATTCAACATCTATATGATCTAATAATTTATTTCTAAACCAGTAGTCACTAGATAAATACATGGCTTTTTGAGGTGCGCCAGCACATTTTATTGGCATTGGGGGTTGAGTAAATAGTGCTTTTCCTTTTTTAAGTTTTTGCACTAATTCCCAAGTATATGGAGCCAAATCAAACCTATAATTTGAAGTCACGCCATTTTTCCCTAGTGTTGCATCAAGGCCATCTATCTTATCCCAATCAAGTTTTAATCCCGGACATACAATTAAATATTCATACTTAATGATTTTACATCCTGATAATAGTAAATTATTTGATTCGGGCTCAAATGCTGCTACGGCCTCTTTAATCCATTTAACGCCTGGAGGAATTAAAGATGCCATAGTTTTTACAGTTTGCTGTGCTGTAAATACTCCACGTCCAACCATTGTCCAACCTGGCTGATAATAGTGTATATCAGCTGGATCAATTATCACAATATCTAAGTTTGAAACACGTTTAGATAAACTAGCTGCTACCGCAATACCCGCAGCACCTGCTCCAACTATAGCAATTTGACAACTGATATCAGCAGTATTGGGAGGGATTTTCCCTCCATTGACAATTCGTCTCACAACTCCAGACATATCATAGCCAGCTGCTTTGGCTCTGCTAATGATTTCTGTTGTCTCAAGTGTGTCAGCTTGACTAAATGACCACAATGTTGTTGATCTAGTCCCTGTTCGACAATAAGAAAATATTGGCGAAGGTAGTTCATTTAAGTAATTCTTAAATTCGCTAATATCTTTTTCAGATACATGGGTATTGATGACTGGTTGATACCTAAACTCTATACCATTTATGATAGCTTCAGATTCTATTTCTTTATGATTGGGTTGATCAGTGTCTTCTCCATCAGGTCTATTACATATGATTGATTTGAACCCGTTCTCTTTTAATTTAACAATGTCTGTTATTTTGATTTGCGGAGAAACAGATATCTTTTTTGTAATTTTATTAATTTTCATACTTTTTTCCATCAGAGAGAGTTTAAGGGAATTTTAATGTATTGGATTCCATTTGAATGCTTTGGTCCAAAACTACCTAACCGCATATTAGTTTGGATAGAGGGGAGAATAAGCTTAGGCACATTGAGCGTTTTATCTCTGGCAATTCTTTTAGTTTGAAATTCATCTAATGATGTCTGCTCATTTAGCATTTTATTGCCCTGTTTTTGAATACCTACTGTTGTCGTGCTCTGAGGTTCTTGACCTTCAAGAGGATAATCATGACAAAGGTACATTGTAGTATCATCAGGTAAAGTATAAATTTGCTGGATTGAATTATATAAGTCCGCTGCGCTGCCACCAGGAAAATCGACTCGAGCCGTCCCTAAATTAGGAGCAAATAAAGTATCACCAACAAAAACTGTTTTTTCTACATGATAAGTTGAACAAGCAGGTGTGTGGCCTGGAGTGTGAAATACTTCAGCAGATAAATTACCAATTTTAAATTGCTCGCCATTCTCAAATAAGTGATCAAATTGCTTGCCATTGATGGGAATGTCATCAAGTGCATCAAATAATGGCACCCACATTTCCAATACAGTTTTAATACCAGTACCAATAGCTGTTTTTCCACCTACATGTTGTTTAAGATAAAAAGCACCAGTAATATGATCTGCATGAATATGTGTTTCAAGAATCCACTCGTTTTTCAATCCATTGTTTTTGATAAATGCAATGACTTTGTCTAAATTTTCAGTGCTTATCTTTGCAGCATCTTGATCATAATCAAGGACTGAATCAACCACTGCACATTTCATCGTTTCTTCATCTATTACAACATGAGTGAATGTGAATGTTTGTTTATCAAAAAAAGTTTTTACTTTCATATTTTTTCTCCTATTATTTTTATAATAATTCTTTAAACAATATAATTGCCGCTATTAAAAGTGTGAAATAAGCAAATATTTTTTGTAGATTGTTTCCTTCAATATTCCCTGCCAACCTTGTTGCTAGTAACATTCCAACAATTGTCGCAAGGAAAAAATAAATCAGCATAGGTAATTGAAATTCAATTCCTGACTGTATATCGCCAATAAAACCAATCAGGGACTTCATAGCAATGATCAACAAGGATGCTCCAACGGCTCTTTTCATTGGCATTCCGATCAATAGAACAAGAGCTGGAATAATTAAAAATCCTCCTCCAGCACCTAAAATACCAGTCACAACACCCACAACTGCCCCTTCAATAAAAATAAGTAAATAATGTTGGTTACCTTTGATTGGTCTAAGATCTTTAGAATTCTTTAACATCATAAGAGCAGCAAAAACCATAAGAACTGCAAAAAAAACCATGATTGCCATATCTTTTTCAATAATAAAAGGCTGTGTAATAATCCGATCTGGAATAGCTGGCATTAAGTACGCTCTTGTGAAATAAACAGCTATGATCGAAGGTATCGCAAATAAAAAAGCTGGCTTTAAATCAATAAGTCCTTGTTTGTAATAACTGTATGAACCAATCAATGCAACTGATCCAACTATAAGTAAGGAATATCCTGTTGCTACAACAGGATTAACTCCCATTAAATATACTAAAATTGGAACAGTCAATATTGAACCACCACCTCCAATAAGCCCCAAGGTTGCACCCATCAAAACCGCAGCAAAGTAGCCAATTATTTCTAACATTTCTATTTATTCCTATTTATTTGTATTTATATTGAAAACAATGTAAATTGGGTTGAATTACATTTTTATAATATTATGTTATTTTCATATTACAATATTATCATATTATAAATTCATTATATGTGAACTGTGTTAATTGTAAAGAGGTTTTTATGAGTCAAATAGAATATATGCAACAAAGAGCCGAAGAAGTTGCATCATTAATGAAATGTTTTGCTAATCCAAGCAGGATAATGATATTTTGCCAACTTTCCCAAGGTGAAAAAAATGTAACAAGCTTAATCGAAGCAACAGGACTTCCTCAAACTTCTGTTTCACAACATTTAAAAAAATTAAAAAAAGAAGGTTTAATTGAATACAGACGTGACCATAGAGAACTCTTTTATTCAATATGCAGTAAAGATGTCATGAAAATTATGGATTCATTATTTGACATCTATTGTCATGAATTTAATTTTTGTGGAAAGCCAATTTCATATGATTGAATTTTATAAATAATCAAGAGTATAAAAGGTCAACACACTTCTTTGGACATAATGATAATTCAAAAGAATATAAATACATCAAGTATTGATTCACCAGATTCAGTTGTCTCAATTATCTCATTTTTAATGAAAATTTTAGTAAGAAATAGTGAACTCATATTCAGTTAATTCAAGCTTTAGACTAGCTATTTATTAATCACAATATTTTTATTAATGATTTAATAATACATTAGACCATTTCTCTTTTTACTATGATGCGTGTTTGAGTTTTAATCTAAATTGATTCATAAATAAAACATCAAGACTAAAACCTCATTAATTGATATCCATTCTAGCCTAAAGTTTTTAATTCTAACCTTGTTTTATGCATCTTATATTTGTGTGCCTTTCTTAATTTCATCTTAATTTTATGATACTTCATGATTGGACTTCATTATTTAAATTTGGTGTCCAGAATATCGGGTAAATATATCCTACTTAATTTTTATAGTGTATTATAATTCTTCATTAATTTTATTTAGCAACATGGCTACTTCTTTTTGTCTTCCCATATCAGCTATAGGTCTAGTTGGACGTGGTATTGCATTCTGAGCTTTAAGAACATATGTTTTTGCTTGTTCATACTCACTTTCTTCATCATATAAAAATTCAGCGTAAAAATAATTGGAGTCAATTCCATTTGGATTAAGTTCTAGTCCTTTTTTTAAGTATTTCATTGCCTTTTTATCAGAACCAAAGCTTAATGGCCAGCCTGGTACTTTATAATATAAGACACCTAAGCTAGTATATGCAGATCCATTCAATGCTGATCCGTCTATTTTTATAGCTTGTTCAAATGAGTTTTTTGCATGTTT
>JBGCFT010000105.1:0-4916 GCA_045107085.1 Marinicellaceae bacterium
AATCAATGTTAAGACTAAAGTTAATAATATTTTTTTCATAAAAATTCCCCAAATAGTAAATATTTTGTAAATAATTGTTACAATCTTAACCTATTTAATTCCGAAGATAAACCCAAACAATGATAGAAAATTCAAAACTTGACGAACTTCGCAAAAACCTTGATTTGATTGATGAACAAATTATAGGCTTATTGGCTGAACGACAAATGAATGTCGATGCAATTGGTTCTGTGAAACTCAACACAAAATCTCCTACCAGAGACTACCAAAGAGAAAAACAAGTTATTGATAATATTAGTAATTATGCGATTTCTAAGAATGTAGATCCTGATATTGCAAAACAAATATTTTCATTAATCATTCGGACTTCATTGGAGAAACAAGAGAATCAAAAGATCAATACTTCAGTTTATGGCTCAAAAAAATCTGCCTTAGTTATCGGTGGCAAAGGAAAAATGGGCCAATGGTTTGGAAGGTTTTTAAGTAATCAAGGATTCAAAGTCGATATTTCTGATCTAGATTGTGAAGATCAAAATCATGTGGATTATCTAACAACTGAACTCGACTATAACTTTATTATTGTAGCGGCTCCAATTGCTGCAAGTGCCGAAATAATTTCAAATCTTTCTCAATTAAAGCCACAAGGCATAGTTTTAGATGTAGGCTCCATCAAAAGTCCTTTAAAATTACCTTTAATGCAATTGGTTGATTCAGGTTGTAAGGTTGTGTCCATTCATCCCATGTTTGGACCTGATGTGAAATTACTTTCCAATAAGCATGTCATTTTTATAGATTTAGGAGATACTGAATCTTTATTGAAAGTAAAACAGTTATTTCAACCAACCATGGCGGAACAAATTGATATGCAATTGGAAGACCATGATAGATTGGTTGCTTATATATTAGGATTATCGCATGTCATTAATATTGCATTTATGTCTGTATTATCTGAATCAGGCGAAGCAGCAGATACACTGATGAAACTATCAAGTACAACTTTTGATGCGCAACTATCAATTGGTGAAAATGTTGTCTCGGAAAATCCGCATTTATACTTTGAAATTCAAAAACTGAACAACTATTCTAAATCTACATTAAATGCCTTGGGAGATGCTGTACAAAGAATCATTACAGTTGTCAACAACAATCAAGAGCAAGCCTTTGTTAATATCATGGAAAAAGCGCAAAATTATATGACTTCAAATCACAAATAATTAATTCACTGCATTGTGACCAAATTTTGCCTTCCACCACCGAATGGTTAACGGCACTGATAAATTTAATAAAAATGCAGTGATCATTAAAGTGTAAAAAGCTTCGATTGACATGATTTTATATTGAACAAATGCAATGTTCATGACCACAAATGCCAATTCAGCTCTGCCTAACATACCAAAGCCAATCATAAGACTTGATGGCCAATCAAATTTTCCAGTATAGCGAGCGGCCAAAGCAGCGGAAGAAATTTGCCCAATAAATAGTCCCACAAATAAAATGGTGGTCTCAGCAATAACCGAAGCAAATATTTCCAAATCAAATATCAGATTGGTGCCTAAAGTGACAAAAAACACAGGACCAATCCATGTAAATGCGACATTATCAATTATTCTTCTGGAATTTTCAAAATAATCAGTTTTTCTTTCTTGATGGAAATCAAAATAATCTTTGTGCACTACCAAGCCTGCCATATAAGCACCAATGGCAGGATGAAATCCAAAAACATGCGCCAATAACCCAACACTAACAGCAACTAACAATAAAGCAAGTACAGCATATTCTCCATGTCCCATGGATAGAATTTTGCGCAAGTTAAACCAGCCTAATACTGGAATAAAACGCAACAATCCTTTGCTTGAAGGGAACACCCATTTGCCCATAATTGCTACAATTAAAAAGAACCCAATGGCTTTGCCCAGTATAAACAAAACTCCAGTAACACTCATTACAGCTTCACCTGCTGCAAGTGGGACCAAAATAGCAACCGCTGCCAAGGAAGCAATATCATCCAATATGGCTGAAGTCATAATACCTGTAGCTGCTGGTAACTTACTCAAACCCTCACTTTTGAGTGAAACCATGGTCAAGGAAACAGCTGTAGCAGTCATTGCCAACCCACATAAGAGCGCCATATTTGCGTCATTCCAAAAATAATAGGTAGCTGAATAAGCAATGGCAAATGGCACCAAAGCCCCAAATAATGCAATGCCCCAACTGCGTTTGATACCTTGAATAAAGTTATCTGTTTCTTCTTCAAAACCTAAAGCAAACATGATTATGATAATGCCTAATTCTGAAAAATCTAGAATAAAAATTGGCATTTCCTCAGGGACAAAACCGACATTAACAAGCAGAGCACCACAGAACAAATACCATAAAACAGGAGTTAACCTGGTTATGTGCGCCAAATATGAAGCCATTAATACACTCAACCAAATGATTGCCAGAATTGAAATATCATGCACAGCCATACTCCTTTAAAACGTTAAATTAAAAAATACATTATTCAATATATGGCACATTCAATTCTGATGTTTTGATATTAGTCATACTTATTGAAAAATTCCTACAAATAAGTATCAAAGTTCCGATAGAACTTTTTCATAATATTTATAAAATGAGCACACTTATAAATAAAAGGAATTTTACATGAATACAACAAAAGGATATTCACTCATCGAACTGGTTATTACACTGGCCATTGCTTCAATACTCATCAGTTATGCTTTGCCAAGTCTTCATGATTTTAGATCGAATAAAATATTAAAAAATGAAAGGGATCGATTAATGGTTTCATTTGCATTTGCCAGAACACAAGCTGTTACTCAAGAAAATCAAGTCGTGGTATGTCCAAGCAATTCTGGAATGAGTTGTGATGCCCAATCAAATTGGCACAAAGGCTGGATAATATTTGAAGACACCAATAGAAACAGACAGTTCGATAATAACGAAAACTTATTACAATTCGAAAATCAAATGGATGAATCTGTTGAAGCATTATCGTCATTGTATCGATCAAAAATTCGATTTAACAATATGGGTTTTTCGCCAGGAACAAATGTTTCAATTAATTTTTGTGACAAACGAGGCATGGATTTTGCACAATCACTCATTATTAATAATGCTGGAAGAATCAAACAATCTAAACCAATTTCTGCCAATATTTGCACCTAAAGAAAAAATAAGGTTACAATAAAAAATTGAAATAAAATATACCGATTTATGCACTATATTGTCAATTTTGATCCAGTTTTTTTAAACTTAGGGCCGTTAAAGGTTCATTGGTATGCCATCACTTATTTGATCGGTTTTGCATTTTTTATACTACTAGGAAATTACCAAGTTAAACATTATGCTTCATCATGGACTAAAGATAATGTCTCTGATTTTTTATTTTATGGTGCTTTGGGAGTCATATTAGGTGGTCGAATTGGTTGGGTTTTATTTTACAGTGATACATCTTTGCTAGATGATCCTTTATTGCCGTTTAAAGTACAAGGAGGCGGCATGTCCTTTCATGGTGGTTTGGCAGGCGTATTTATTGCCATGTTTTATTTTAAATACAAAACCAAGAAAGGCTTTTTTGAAATCGCAGATTTTGTGGCACCTTTGTGTGCTTTAGGCATTGGGTCAGTTCGTATTGGCAATTTTGTCAACGGCGAATTATGGGGAAGAACCACCGATAAATCATGGGGCATGATATTTCCTGATTCATTGCCTTCCAATCTGTGGAATTTGCCCATTGAAAAATTACAAGAGCTCAATCAAAAAGGTTTATTGGCTGAATTTGCCAGACACCCTTCTACTTTATATGAGGCTTTTCTTGAAGGACTGGTGACATTTATTATTGTTTGGATTATCGCTAGAAAATTCACCCGAAAAGGCATAGCTGCTGGAACTTTTCTTTTATGTTATGGTATTTCACGATTTACAGTTGAATTTTTCAGAGAGCCAGATGAGAACAGAGGCTTCATTGCATTTGATTGGATGACAATGGGTCAAATATTAACCATCCCCATTATTATTCTAGGACTTATATTTATTAGCGGTATTTTACTTAAAAAATCAAAATGAACCCAAAGCGCAAATCAATAAGAAAAACCATCTATATGATCTTAGAAAGAGAGACACACTCTTTCATAGATAAATTGGTTCATTATTCATTGATGCTATTGATTCTTTTAACCATTATTTCGATAATTTTAGAAAGTGATACCGAAATATACAATCAATACAAACATATATTTACTATTATTGAATACGTTTCAATCACTGTTTTTACCGTTGAATACCTATTGCGAGTTTGGTCTAGTGCTGAGGAGAGAAAATACCGAAATTTTAAAGGCCGATTAAAGTACATGCTCACGCCCATGGCTATTATAGATTTAATGGCGGTTTTACCAGCTTGGCTAGGTTTATTTTTCTCAAGAGAAATATTGATACTTCGTGGGTTAAGATTAATCAGAGTATTTAAATTAACCCGTTACTCTCGCTCAATGAATTTATTAATAGCTGTGTTAAAGCAAGAAAGTGCCAATATATTTTCGGCATTTTTTGTACTCACTATACTTATTCTAATTGCCGCAACAGGCATGCACATAGTCGAAGGTGAAATACAGCCAGAAAAATTTGGTTCTATACCAAAAGCCATATGGTGGGCAACTGTTACTTTAACAACTGTTGGTTATGGGGATGTTGTTCCATTAACTGCGCCAGGCAAAATATTTGGTATTATCATATTGATGTCAGGTATTGGAATGGCTGCACTGCCTGCTGGTATATTAGCCTCTGGCTTTACTAAAGAAGTCAATCGCAGAAAATTACTTTTTAGAAATAAAGTCATTAGATATTTAAAAGATGGCATATTAAACCAAGGAGAAAGAAGGCAACTCAAACAGTTGGCGCATGAATTATCTATC
>JBGCFT010000106.1:0-4143 GCA_045107085.1 Marinicellaceae bacterium
AATTATCTCAACCAAATCTTCAAAGTGCATTGGCCCCACTCTTTTGCTGACTTGCTCGCCGCTGGGGTTAAATATAACGGTAGTAGGAAGTCCCATGGTGTTTTCTCTATCGAAATCTGTTGGATTATAAATATCAGCCAATAGTATCGGATAATTAACCGAATAATCCTCTGCAAAAGCCCTTATTTTTTCTACTTCAGCATCTTCATTGGCTATCCCTAATATTTCTACATTATCTGAATACAATGATTTGTATCGGACAAAGTCAGGAATTTCTTTACGGCATGGTGGACACCAAGTCGCCCAAAAGTTAACTACGACCCACTTTCCTCTGAAATCAGATAGCTTGACTTCTTTATCATCCAAATCTTGGTAACTAAAATCAAATGGCTCTGATTTTTTTTCAGATTCTGGCGCTTTTGTTGATTGCGATTTCAGTCCAACTTCTGCTTTTTCAGTTTGCCCATCATTGTTACAGGCACTTAACGCCAAGACCAAAAGTAAAATAATACTAGTTCTCATTCTTTTTCTCTAATTGTTTGAAGATGTCTTTAACAGTTATACTCATATCTGTTTCTATCTTGGACCATAAATTATGAATAAATGGTTCAAAAAACTCAAAGTTTTTTACTTCACTGGTTGGGAGACTAAAACCACCCAGTTCATAAAGTTTACCTATACTAATGCTATCTAAGTCTCTAAGCAACACATAGTCACCATCTTGGTTGACTTGAATTAAATTATTTTCTTGCAACCAATCTAATTGTTTACTGATAACATTATCAGGCACACACTTAAGGCAATTAAATATTTCATTGAGTGATATGGTTCTGCCTTTTTTACTGGCATTAAACAAACGATATAAAATATCTATTACAACTAAAAACCGATGGTTGTTTGAATAATTTTGCACGTATCCACGCCACCTATCGGTTTCCAATGTTGCCGCTATCGTCCCTCCTAGCAAAATGATATTCCATGACATAAAAATCCAGATTAAAAATATAGGAATAGTTGCCAATGTGCCATAAATTTTTGTCATACTTGGAAAAGTCGTCACATACCAAGCAAATCCACGTTTGGCAAACTCAAATAGTATTGCAGCAATCAATGCTCCAATTATGGCAGATTTCCAATTCACTTTTCTATTGGGCACAATAAGATAAATCAGGAAAAAACCAATGGTTGAGGACATAATGGGCAAAAATTTTAACAGATAGACCTTAATTCCTGCCAAACCCGGGTAAGCAAACATCAAAGATGTCAATGCCAAGCCGCCTAAAACCATCAGCGGTCCCATTGTCAGAACCGTCCAATACATAATGACTTTTTTAATAATATTACCAGAGGGTTTAGTATCCCAAATTCTATTTAAAGCTTTTTCCATGGTATGCATCATCATTAAAGAAGTGACAAAAACAAAAAGTGGCATGGTCACATTTAAATTGCGGGATTTGTCGACAAAACCTGAAATATAATCTTGAATGACTTCACCTGAAGTAGGCACGAAATTTGAAAAGATAAAATCTTGAATTTGACTGCTCACATCTTCAAACATTGGAAAGACTGAAAAAACTGTCACCATCACAGCCATAAAAGGAACCAAAGATAACATTGAAGTATAAGCTAAGGATGAGGCAGAAAGCGACGTCTCATTGACTACAAATTGATGAGAAACTTCCTTTACAAAACGTTTAAATGTTTCTATTTTTTGTTTCAAGTTTGTAGCATCCTTTTTAATTCTGCTCCAGGGTTGTCTTTACGCATAAATGCTTCACCAATTAAAAAAGTATTTATTCCATTATTTTTAAGCATCTCTATATCTGCAATATTATGAATACCACTCTCACTAATTACAATCCTGTCAACCGGTATTTCTCTTGCGACTTCTACAGATGTTTCTAAAGAAGTTACAAATGTTTTTAAATTGCGATTATTAATGCCAATTAATTTTGCAGGAGTATTCAAAGCACGAACCAATTCATTGTGGTCATGCACTTCCATTAAAACATCCATTCCCAACTTTTGTGCCAATACTGTTAATTCATATAATTGTGGGTCTGCCAAGGCCGCAACGATAAGCAATATACAGTCAGCTCCCAATACACGAGATTCGTATACCTGCCATGGGTCGATAATAAAGTCTTTTCTTAAAACTGGAATGCTCACAGACTCTTTTGCTTCTAATAAATAGTCATTATGGCCTTGAAAATAATTCATATCCGTTAAAACAGACAAACATGTTGCACCGTGTTCTTCATAAGATATTGCTGCTTTTTGTGGACTAAAATCATTGCAAATAATGCCCTTTGATGGAGAGGCTTTTTTAATTTCTGCAATGACAGAGGTTATTTCAGAATCAATATTTGTTTTGATGGCTTGATAAAACCCACGGCATTTTGGTAAGCCTGTTATAATTTTTTTTAGCTGAGACAAATCACTAATTTTACTGCCTGCAATTATTTCTTGTTTTTTAGTTTCTAAAATTTTACTTAAGATATCTGACATATTTAAATTCCGTTAGTATATTTAATGAGTTGATTCAATTTTTCTTCAGCTGCTCCGGACTTTAAAATAGATTGCGCTAAAGCAATGCCTTCATTCATATTGTCTGACTTTCCTGAAACATACAAAGCGGCCCCTGCGTTTAATGCCAATATATCAGCTGCAGCACCAACACCCTGATTAAAAGCCTGTTTTATCAATGTTAAACTTTGTGATGCATTTGAAACCACCAATGAATCAACATTTTGAGTTTTTAAACCAAAATCTTCGGGCTTGATTTTATAACGCGTTATCTTTTTATTCTTGAGCTCAACAACGTGTGTTGGGGCTGATAATGAGATTTCATCCATTCCATCTTTTGAATGCACCACCATCACATGTCTTGATCCAAGCTTTTTTAAAACTTTTGCAGTTTTTTTCATCCACTCTTTTGAGAAGACGCCCATTATTTGATTAGGAGCGTTAGCAGGGTTTGTTAAGGGCCCTAATAAATTAAAAAAAGTTCTTAATCCCAGTTCTTTTCTAGGTCCAACTGCATATTTTGTGGCCGCATGATGCGCTGGAGCAAATAAAAACCCAATATTGCACTCAACTAAACATTGCTCAACTTGTGAAGCAGATAAACTTAAATTAACGCCGGCAGCCTCTAACACATCTGCAGAACCTGTGGTACTCGATACTGAACGGTTTCCATGCTTTGCAACACTACAGCCGGCAGCAGCAGCAATGATGGCTGCTCCAGTAGACACATTGAATAGACCTACGGCATCACCACCAGTTCCACACGTATCTACAACAAATTTTCCATTAGTATTTACTTTAATGGCTCTGTCACGCATGACTTGAGCTGCTTCGGTGATGGTTTGAACAGAATCTCCGTTTATTCTAGAAGCCATTAAAAGCGCACCTATTTGAGCTGAAGTGGCATCACCATCCATAATTTGGTTCATGACCTTTAACATCATTCCTTTAGGTAAATTTTCTTTATTTCCGAGTAAAGCCAGTGCGGTTTTTATTGCTGTCATATTGTTTATTATTAGTGTTTAAACACGTTATTGATTGGCTACATTTTAATATAATTTAGTGAATTAAATGAGATTATTGCAATAAAAATAAACTTTTAAGGTCATATGTTAGTATGTTGGATTAATGTTGATTTTTGAAAAATATAACGTATTGTGAAGATTTTTATTAAAAATTATGTCACTATGTCATCAATATTAAGCTAATAATATTAAATTTAATTTTTATAAAAGAGGAAAAACTCATGATTAATCAATCAAAATCAAAGATATCTTTACTAACATTTGCAGCCATGATGTTTGCAATATTTGGCGTTGTTTCTATGGCACATAGCTCAACTAGCCCATTCGCACAAAACGATAGTTCTGTTCAACTTGCCAAAGGAGATGGTGAAAAGAAATGTGGTGAAGGAAAATGTGGCGACAAAAAAGCTGAAAAGAAATGTGGTGAAGGAAAATGTGGCGATAAAAAAGCTGAAAAGAAATGCGGTGAAGGAAAATGTGGCGACAAAAAAGCTGAGAAAAAATGCGGTGAAGGAAAATGTGGCGACAAAAAAGCTGAAAAGAAATGCGGTGAAGGAAAATGTGGCGACAAAAAAGCTGAGAAAAAATGTGG
>JBGCFT010000107.1:0-9263 GCA_045107085.1 Marinicellaceae bacterium
TACCGATCTTCATAATTGATCAGTGCTTGCAAATACAACGGCGAGACACTTGATAATTCTACAGGGTAACGCCAGACACCTTGGGAATCAGGAAAGGCACGTAATGGTTCGCCATTTTTATCGACAACGACTTGTGCAAAACTGCGTTTTTGAAAATCATCAATGGGTAAAGGCATCAGCCAATCAAGAATTAAGAAAGATACAAACAGAAATAAGACCAATATTATCAGTCGTTTTAACCATTTTTTTAATTTTACAAGTATCGCCATTTTGATTATGAATGAATTAATTGTCCATTATGAAAATAAGTTGTGTTCAAAATCTGGCTTAATGATGGTCTTTTGATTATTTCAAAGCTTCTTTTACAGCGCTCAATGCATGAATCTCTGTCGTATCGTATAACGGAACTTGTGTGTGTTTCTGTTGAATCAACAAAGCGATTTCTGTACAACCCAATATAATGGCTTGTGCACCTTGTGAATAAAGTTTATCAACAATGGCCAAATATAGTGCCTTAGATTCGTCATTAACTTCACCCAAACACAATTCATTATAAATCACATCATGAACAATGGTTTGGTCTTTTTCATCAGGAATTATTACTTGCATTCCAAATTTATCTTCTAACCGACTTTTATAAAAATCTTCTTGCATGGTAAATCGAGTGCCCAACAAACCCACTGTGGTTATGCCATCAGCTTGAAGTTTTTTCGCTGTCGCATCGGCAATATGCAGAATTGGGATAGATATATTTTCTTGAATTTTATCTGCAACAATGTGCATAGTATTGGTACAAATCAGCATAAAATCAGCGCCACCAGCTTCAATTGATTGCGCTGCTTTTGATAAGATGACCGCTGTTTCTTGCCAATTACCTATTTTCTGTAATTTTTCTATTTGGTCAAAATCAACACTGTACATACAAATTTTTGCAGAATGTAATCCACTCAGATTTGCTGTCATTTCATTATTAATGGCTTGATAATAACTCACTGTTGATTGCCAGCTCATTCCACCTAAAAGTCCAATTGTTTTCATACCAATTTATTACCAGATTTTATTGATTAAATTATACAAGAAATTTAAATCAATTGTGACTTTGATTACTGATTGTATCTTTTACATGACTTATGACTCATGTTAATTGTTATCAAAAATGTTTAAATATTTATTTGAAATGTTAAATAGTTATGGAGCAGGTTGAAAAAGGTTCATTTTTTGGTTCTCACTATCAAAAATCGATAGTCAATGAAATCATCTTAACTGATACAGAGTATACACATAACAAAGTGGATTGGCATCAGCATGAAAACCCATATTTTACCTATATTTTACAAGGCAAGCTGTATGAAGCGAGTCACTCTCATGAGCATTATCTAGAATCAGGTGGTTTGCTCTATCATAACTGGCAAGACAGCCATTTTAATTTAAAACCTGAGATTTATACGAGAGGCTTCCATGTAGAGTTGAGTCCTCAGTGGTTCTCTCATCAGGACGTAAGTTTAGATTGTATTGAAGGCAATCATTTAATTCAAAATCCAGTCATTAAATCGTTAATGACGCAGGTTTTTATTGAGTCAAAAATTAATGATCTTCACAGTCAGATAAGTATTGATGCATTAATGACAGATATTTTAAGCCTTTTGACTACACAAGAAAATTCTGCTCTTCAAAAACGACCGAGTTGGTTCAATCGTTTAAATGAAATTATTGTAGATTCATCAGTCAAACTGTCACTGAATAATTTAAGTCACTTATTAAATATACATCCTGTGCATTTATCAAGAGAGTTTCATAAATATTTTGGTACAACTTTTGGACAATATATTCGTTATAAAAGAGTCAACAAAGCCTTCAATTTAATATTAAATAGTCATTATTCTTTAACTGAAATTTGTTATGAGTGTGACTATTATGACCAAAGCCATTTGATAAGGGACTTTAAACGCATTTTTAATCAAACGCCGGGACAATTAATTAAACACATTAAAAAATAAGTGAATACGACTATTTTTAAAAATGTTAAAAATATACAATTCATTTATGCATCCCATTGGTAAAATTATTCAAAAAAATGAGACTATCTTTTATGAAAAATATTATTATTCTACTCGCTTTAACATTAAGTCTGAGTGCATGCCACAACGAAGTGGAAACTCCACTAACGTTAAACCAGGGTGCATACTTAAATGATTTGCATAAAAATAATGTTGGGAAAATCGCCTTTATGAATGATTGGATTGCAATTGATGCATTTGATCAAAAGCATTTTGTAGAACAGTTAAAGTTTAACAACACAACTGATCTCAATTTTAGAATGTTTTTAGATAAAACTCTTACATATTATCTCAGCCAGTTAGAACCAGAATTACCGGTCAGAGAATTGTGTGACAAAGGCAATTTTCAACTGACTTTTATAGTCGATGACTTTCAAGTTTACCAATACAATCTTCAAACGGGTGCTGGCTCTTGTGATTATAAGAACGACACTACTGTTTACGGTATTCCTTTAGTGCATAAAAATAATCCGGATCATTGGGGGCGATTTTTATGGATGAAATTCATAAAAAAAGGTGGCGGAGAGCAAGCACTTTCAGGGGACAGTCACCAATTAAAAATTGAAATACGTCCTTACATCCAACACAAAGACCTTAAAGTCGGTGAAATTATTGCCCAAGGGGAAGTGAATCTTATAACAACAGAAAATGCAGTCGACAGCTCACAACTTGCCATTCAAAGTATTGCTACTACTAATAATTGGGACATATCCAACTTTCAATACGATCAAAGTTTAATTAAAGAACTCAACAAAAAAATAGCACAAAAATATTTCAAAGACATCACAAGTATAGCTGTGATAAAAGAAGGAGAGTTGCTTTTAGAACAATACTTTAATGGTGCTGATAGAAACTCGTTGCATGACATGCGTTCAGTCGGCAAAACACTGGCTTCAACTGTTATGGGAGTTGCAATAAAAGACGGTTTTATCAAAAACGACAATCAGACTTTAAGTGATTTTTATGATTTAAAAGATTATCAAAATCATGCATTAACAAAAGAAAAAGTAACGCTCAAAAGTTTATTGACCATGAGTTCTGGAGTGGATGGCTCAGATATGGACAGTAATTCTGCAGGCAATGAGGACAACATGTATCCAACCAAAGATTGGGTTAAATTTGCTTTGGATTTACCCATGAACAATAATAAAGAAATTGGCAAGAATTGGGATTACTTTACAGCTGGAGCTGTTGTGTTAGGAGACATTTTGAATCAAGTTGTTCCTGATGGATTATATAAATACAGTCATGAAAAACTATTTAAACCACTGGGAATAAAGGAATATAAATGGCAATTTACGCCTACAAATGTTCCCAATACTGCTGGTGGTTTTCAAATGAGCACTCTCGACAACGCACGATGGGGGCAATTGTACCTTGATAATGGTCGATATAAAGATGAACAGATTTTACCTGAAGAATGGGTTCATGATAGTTTGAAAAAACACGTGTCCATACCGGATCGTGACAATGAATATTATGGCTATTTATTATGGAATAAGACCTACACAATCAATAATCAAAATATTGAAAGCTTCTACGCCAGTGGTAATGGTGGCAATAGAATAATGATATTCAATGATTTAGGTGTCATTATTGTTATCACTGCAACAGCGTACAACCAACCTTATGCGCACTTCCAGTCAGACGAAATCATTGAAAAACATCTGCTGCCTGCGATACTTATTGATAATTAAACGTATTGACCCGCTGCATAACCTGAGGACCAAGCCCATTGAAAGTTATAACCGCCAAGATGAGCAGTGACATCAAGCACTTCACCAATAAAGTAAAGGTCGTTAACTTGATGACATTCAAATGTTTTGGATGAAACCTGATCGGTATCAATGCCACCTTTTGTCACTTCTGCAGTGCGATAGCCTTCGGTTCCATTGGGCATAAATTGCCAACTGTGTAATTGCACCGCAATTTTCTCACGGTTAATTTTTGATATTTCAGTCATGGGTTTGTTTTTAAAATCATTAAACCACAATTGACATATAACTTGAGTGAGTTTTTTACTGAAGAAATCGGATAAAAGAGCGGACAATGATTGATTTAAATTATTTTCAATCACATCTAAAAAATCGACATTAGGCAGCAAATTAATTTCAATTTTATCACCTTGATTCCAATAGGAAGAAATTTGCAAAATGGCGGGACCACTTAATCCTCGGTGAGTAAAGAGTATGTTTTCACGAAACGAATATCCGTTACATGAAACATGTGCATCAACTGAAGTGCCTGATAATGCTGAAAAGTCACTTTTCATCTTTTCAATCAAGGTAAATGGAACCAGAGCCGCTTGTGTTGAGAGGACTGTTAGACCAAACTGTTGAGCAACATCATATCCAAAACCAGTTGCGCCCATTTTTGGAATCGACAAGCCACCCGTTGCAATCACTAAAGATTCACAGTGCCAATTATCATGTGTGGTGTTTATTTGAAAGCCTTTGTCTAATTTGCTAATAGATTCAACAGTGCAATGATCTTTTACTTGAGCATTCACCTGTGTACATTCATCCAACAACATATTCAAAATATCTTTGGACTTGTTATCGCAAAACAATTGTCCTAAAGTTTTTTCATGATAAGCAATGTTATGTTTTTCGACTAAATCAATAAAATCCCATTGTGTATATCGACTTAATGCTGATTTAAAAAAATGCGGATTATGACAGATATAATTGTCGTGTTGAATGTCTAAATTAGTGAAATTACAGCGCCCTCCTCCAGACATCAGTATTTTTTTTCCCACTTTATTAGAATGGTCCAATACCAAAACTTTGCGACCACGCTGTCCAGCGCTTATTGCACACATTAAACCTGCGGCGCCTGCACCAATTATGATGACATCTATTTTGTTATAATCCACTGTTTATTAATAGTTAGAATTTACAGATTTATTGAAACTCAATTTTATGGATGTTAGTCACACGCACATGGGTTTGGTAGTAATAAGGTTTTAATTTTTTGCCTTTTTCATCATATATTGAAATTTTAACCCTTTTAGCTTCTCCTTCAACATGAATCGTTTTTCCTTTAAAAATAGATTCCATATCCTTACCATATTTTTCCACAAGTTCTGCTTTAACATGCGGTGCTATGGCAATTGTTAGATTTCTTTGATCACGATAATCTTGTTCTGAATTAAGATACCAAATTGGGCCTTGATTACCAACAGCCTGAATTGTTAAACCAAAAACACCATTGACTTGTGATTCATTTTCAGCTGCGGCAGCAGCCATTTGAATCGCATCATAAGGTGAAATATTATCGTTCTTTGTATTGTTTCTATTAGCACAAGAAACTAGAATAGACAGTGTCATTATGGTCAAAATTATTTTTTTCATACTGTTTTCCTATTTAATTTCTTTGATTAGCTACTTTTACTTTTACAGCTTCTAACGCATTAATCGTTCTTTTAATGCTTTCGTCTTTGCCTAAGACTTTCATGATTTCATCATTGGCAGGTCCCGATGATTGACCCGTTAGAGCCACTCTTAATGGTTGACCAACTTTTCCAAAACCAACTTCAAGTTCATTCACTGTGTCTTCTATTAAACCATGTAAATTGGCATTGTGCCAATCAGTTATATCTGTCATTTTATTGATTAATGTTTCTAATGGAACAATGGCTGCTTGTTTGAATACTTTTTTCACCGCGGGTGCTGCATATTCTTCAATGTCTTTGAATAAAAATAAAGCAGAATCTGCCATTTCATTAATGGTCACTGCTCTTTCTTTAAACATATCCACAACTTTGACTAAATCTATATGCTCTGGAACTGTAATGCTCATCACTTCAAGTCTGGTTTTCAATAAATCAGCCAGTCTTTGAGAATCGGCTTGTTGAATATATTGTTGATTAATCCAGTTTAACTTTGAAGTATTGAATGCAGAAGGTGCTTTGTTGACTTTTTTCAGATCAAATAAATCGATCATTTCTTCTTTGGTGAATAACTCTTTGTCTTCATGAGACCACCCTAAACGCACCAAATAATTCAGTACAGCCTCAGGTAAATAACCATTGTGTGCATATTCCATAACACTCACAGCGCCATGTCTTTTAGAAAGCCGAGCACCATCATCTCCTAATATCATAGGCAAATGCGCAAATTTTGGTAATTCAGCGCCCAAAGCTTTATAAATATTGATTTGTCTTGGGGTGTTATTTATGTGATCATCACCACGAATGACATGGGAAATATTCATGTCCATATCATCAATAACAACGGTAAAATTATAGGTTGGTGTGCCATCTGGTCTGGCGATGATCAAATCATCTAATTCTTTATTGGAAGTGGTAATTATGCCACGGACATAATCATCAAATGTGACTTCTCCATCTTGTGGATTTTTGAATCGCACAACAGCTTCATCACTGTTTTCTAATCCTAAATCTCTGCATTTACCATCATAACGGGGTTTACCGCCAGCTTTCATTTGTGCTTCACGCATCTCGTCTAAACGCTCTTTACTACAAGTACAATAATAGGCTTTTCCTTCATCTAATAATTGCTGCAATTTTTGTTTGTATTGAGGAAATCTTTTTGTTTGAAAATACACTTCTCCATCATTTTCTAATCCTAACCAATTCATGCCTTCAAATATGGCTTGCACAGACTCTTGTGTAGATCTCTCGCGATCAGTGTCCTCAATTCGTAAAATAAAATCGCCTTTGTTGGCGCGTGAAAACAGGTATGAAAAAAGGGCGGTTCGTGCTCCACCAACATGAAGGTAGCCTGTAGGACTGGGAGCAAATCGTGTAATAACTGACATAATAGTAATTGAAGTATTTTTAATTTTGCGAATCATATCAAATCATGCTATAAAATACTTCCTATTTAGATTAATAATGAATGATGCGATTAATAATTCTCCTATTTTTACTAAAACCAGTATTAGCTTTTTCTCAGGAACAGAACAAACGCCATTATATTGTTGGTTTTGATTTAAAACCAATTTCTTTAATCAAACCTTCGAATAACGAAGCTGAGTTAATCTTTCAACAAACTCAAAAAATCAAACAACAGCACAGTACTCTATTGAGTCAACTTTCCTCAAATTTCAACAGACAAATTCAATCAAATTTTAGTTATATACACGCTTTAAATGCCATCAGTTTATATTTAACAGAGGCAGAGGTTGATTACATCAACCAACTTGACGGCATTAAAACCATTACAGAAGAATATTATTTACACCCGGCAACTGACGCTTCAGCTAGTATGGTCAAAGCAGATGATATTTGGTTAGGAAACGGCATTGATCCTTTGCCTTCAACCCAAGGCGAAGGCATAGTAGTTGGTATTATTGATACTGGCATAAATTTAACACATGAGTCTTTTTCAGATACTCCTGAAGACAATTATGATTTTGCCAGCAACAATCCTTATGGAGCAGATGAATTTGTGGGTTGGTGTCACCCCAATCATCCAAATTATGATATCAGTTTTGTTTGTAATAATAAGTACATAGGAGCCTGGGATTTTGTAGATTCTTTTGGTAATGAAGCAGATGGACCATTAGACAACAACTTTCATGGCAGCCACATGTCTGGAGTTATTGGTGGAAATAAGATAACAGCACCGCCAGATGGCTTTGCTTTTAGCTTTGGTGCAGGATTTTTGAACGCTCCATTTCTCTCTGGCATTGCACCGCATGCACACTTAATTATGTATGATGCTTGTGATAACACCATAGGTTGTCCTGTTACCGCTGTTTTAGCAGCGATAGAGCAAGCAATTTTAGATGAAGTAGATATTATCAATATGTCATTAATTGGTGACAACAAT
The DNA here is from genome assembly GCA_045107085.1 of Marinicellaceae bacterium. Lineage (GTDB taxonomy): Bacteria > Pseudomonadota > Gammaproteobacteria > Xanthomonadales > Marinicellaceae > NORP309. The sequence goes on from JBGCFT010000107.1 coordinate 7,856, forward strand.
CCTTGGCAAGATAACTCCATTTCAATCGCACTATTAAACGCCAGTAATTTGGGCATCATTACCTCAACAGCTGCTGGCAATGCCACAGCACAACAACCGAGTACTTTAGCAAGGGTCAGCAACCTTGCGCCTTGGGTCATGACTGCTGCCAATTCTTATCATGGCAGGACACAGTCAAATGATCTTACTGTTATTTCAGATGGACCAGTCGCAGATTTTTTGATCGGAATTTACACTGTCATTGCCAATGGAATTACCTTTATTGATAACATTGAGTCAAATATAGTTTATTCAAAAGATATCAATACCAATAATGAATCTGGATGTTCACCTTGGCCAGAACAGGCATTTGATGGAGTGGTTGCATTGATTAAAACCTCGATTGAATCGCCTCTTTGTGCAAATGAGATTAAGGTTCAAAACGCTGAAGATGCAGGAGCCATTGCCGTTGTATTATTTAGTACCGAATCTGATTTGCCAGAATCACTGAACGCAATAAATGCCCCCATGATACCTACAACCATGATTGGTTTTTCAGATGCTCAAAATCTTATTAACCAAATACAAGAAAATGCGCCAATGGTAACTGATATTGAGATACAAGCAGAATCCACACACAAAGTAGTTGATGCATTAGGCATGGTGCTTTATCACAGTTCTTTGAGAGGGCCAAACAATGGATTTAATATAACTAAACCTGATATCACCGCACCTGGCACTGATATTTTTGCGGCCATTGCTGAACTTGGGCAACCCTCTCCACAATATTATACCGCCACTGGCACTTCACAATCGACAGCAGTTATCTCTGGATCACTGGCCTTATTGAAAAGTCTAAAACCTGATTTAAATCCATCTGCATTAAAATCAGTAATGATGCTCACCGCCAATAATAGCCTTATGTTTGATGATGGGAGCGCAACAAACTCTGATGACATAGGCTCAGGTATGTTAAATATTGTTGACGCTGTCAATTCGGTTTTAGTTTTGAATGAAAACACTCAAAATTATCAAGATGCCAATCCTCTCACTGGTGGAAAACCTAAAAATTTAAACTTAGCGAGCCTGAGAGATAATCACTGTGGTAATGGTTGTAGTTGGGTCAGAACCTTCACCAATACAGATTCCGTCACACACCAATGGAACATCAGCAGTGTATCAGATAAGGATTCAGAAATATTAATATCTGAATCAATCTTAAATATCAGGCCAGGTGCAAGTAAAACAGTAGAAATCACTTTTGTGCCAATTTCAGGTGCCCTTGAGGAACACCGTTTTGGACAAATTATATTAAAAGATAGTGATTCGATTTTACCCGATTCCCAATTAACTCTGGTTGTTTATCTTAATGATTTAATTTTTAATAATGGATTTGAATGATTTTGTATTAGGTTCAGGGTAAAATTCA
>JBGCFT010000108.1:0-37557 GCA_045107085.1 Marinicellaceae bacterium
AGACGACGGCTGGTTATTTGGCTCAGAAAAAGGGCATTATGATGGCACTCTTATTTTTTGGGCTCCAAATAAAGAAGTCTATTATATAGCCGATGGATACACGGATATTTATTCAATATTTAGTTACAATAACGGAATTCTGGCTATTGGTTACCAATCAGGTGATTCAGGTATACTTTTTGAAATTATTAAAGAGGATGGCAAATGGATTGCAAAAAGATTAATGACATTACCGAGCCCACCATTTGGGTATGCTTTCGGCCCCAATAATGAATTGCTATTTTCTGATGGCCCAAACGATTATGCAGTCATTAACAGTGAAATTATTCCATTAAAATGTGAATTGGAACTTGAAGGCAGTTATTTTGACTAATGGATTTGAATCTAAGTGTCTTAATTAAACTGCCAATGGCAATGAAAAAGAAAATTGAGTACCGTGATTCAATTGACTTTTCACTTTAATTTTAGAATGATGAATTTCTAAGATTTTTTTAACTATCGCTAAACCTAATCCTGAAGAGTTGCTGGACTCAGTAGAAGTATTTTCAGCTCTATACAAGCGGTTAAAAATATTGGGTAATTCGTGTTCACTGATGCCTCTGCCATTGTCACTAATAATGATATTAAACCCATCATTTTTATTTTCAAGCTTTATTGTCACTTCTCCATTTTCAGGTGTGTGTTTGAGTGCATTGCCAATCAGGTTTTCAAGAACCCTTTGCATCAGTCCAATATCAGCCGAAACATTTGTATTACCTTCTAATAATTTTAACTTTAAATCTATTTTTTTAGTTTTAGCCTGATGGGTAAACTCCATACTGACATCTTGAATGAGTTCTGCCATTGAAAAAGCTTCAATATCAGGCTTAATAACATTCGAATCTAATTTAGATAACTCAAATAAGTCATTAATCAACACCCCTAATCGACTACAATGTTTTCGCGCAATAGACAAATATTCTTTTGTGGATTGATTGTCCATGTCATCACTTTTAATCAGTAAAGTATCAAGATAGCCTTGCATTGATGCCAGTGGAGTTCTGAGGTCGTGTGAGACATTGGTAATCAAATCACGCCGGGTTTGATCAGCGTTTTTAATTTGTTGTAATTGATTGTCAATGCGTTCAGACATGTCAGAAAAAGCAGAGTTAAGTTGTTGAATTTCATCGCCATCATAAGATTGACCGTGATCACCCGAATTTTTTTGAAATAAAATGACTTTGTTTCTGAGATTTTTTAATGGGCGTGTTAGCTTCATTAACATTAAACTGCCTATTAAAAAGGCCAATAAAATAACCGCAAAAATGGCTGCTATCGCCAGTTGCATGATATAGTTTTTACCAATATCATTGGCTAATTCTTCATATTTTTGACCACCAAGAATAACATAAATATAGCCTTCTTCTATTCCATTATTTACAATTTTTGCTGCTGAAAATGCTTTGTTGTTTTCGGGACTTCTGGGATCTTTACTCAATAATGGACGTTTAGAATCTTCGGACAAAAACTCTTGTATTGGATCCAGTGAAACTTGCTCAACTAAGACAGAATTCACGGGTAAATTATGACTCAATATTTTGCCAGTATTATCAAGCAAATATACTTCCACTGTTGGATTGATGACCATGGAACGTTCTGCCAATTTTTTTAAGGCTTTTTCATTGTAGATACCATTTTCAATTAATGGCTCCTCGGCAGCTACATACATGGCTATTGATCCATTCAATCTTTGTGTGATTTCTAGATTGTATTGAATGGTTGAATAACGGGTAATAAGACCCAGTAAGACACCCACCACAATAAATAAGGCGAGTAATAATAATGACAGTTTTTTGTTTAATGATTTCATTTAATTCAATCTTTTGGCAATAAATTTATATCCAACTCCCCAAATCGTTTTAATATATTTCATATTATTCGGGTCTAATTCAATCTTTCCTCGCAGTCTATTCATGTGAGAATTAACAGTATGCTCATAACCCACATGTCCATATCCCCAAACTTGGTCTAAGAGTTGTGAGCGTTTGTAGGCTTTTTCTGGGTTAGAAGCAAAAAAATGCAGAAGATCAAACTCCTTTGCTGTTAATTCAATTTCTTGTTTATTAAATATGACTTTTCTTTCATCAATTTTGATGGTTAGACCATCGAATTGTAATACTTCGTTTTTTTTCGCTGCACTGTAACCTGTCGCAGCATTAAATCTGCGCAATAATGCTTTGACTCTAGCAACCAGTTCCATCACGCTAAATGGCTTGGTTAAATAGTCATCAGCACCAATTTCAAGGCCTAAAACTCTGTCTAGCTCAGTTGATTTTGCAGTTAACATTAATATGGGTGTATATTTGCCTTTTGATCGTATTTGTCGGCATATTTCTAAACCATCTATTCCAGGCAGTCTGAGGTCTAATATGATTGCACTCCATTCTCTATCCAGAGCCGTTTGTAAGCCTAACTTGCCGTCACTGCATATTTCGATTTTGTCACATAATTCAGATAAATGTAATTTGATCAGTTGTGCTATATCAAATTCATCTTCAATAATTAATATTTTACTTTTGATAATAATCAACCCATATTAAGATTTTATCTATTGTATATGATATGTTTTTTCAATTATCACATTTTAATCACATTTATGAAAAACCATCAAGATTATATTTTTACCGATAATATTTGTCACATACAAAGGTGAATTATTAATTATAATAAAAACGCTATCTTCAGTTTTACATTGATAGGCTATCTCAAAAAAGTAATTTAGTTTTATACAATAATGGTTTATCATTAAAAAAGTAATGGTTACACATACTCAAAGTAATACAATGGTAAAAATGTTAAATCCAGTTTCAAATAAAATATTAAACCAAACATTATCTTATTTTGGTCAAGAACTTAAGCCAATGATGGTGAATTATTTTGATTCACTAGAGTACCTCATCAATGAATTAACTGAAAAATCAGATTCAGAGACCAAACAGAAATTTTATTTAGAATCTAACCGATCTATCAAAGTACATAAACTCAATGTGTTGGTTTCCTATTTAAAGACTATTCAAAATGTATTTAAAAGCTTTATAAATAAAGAATACGATTATTTTCAGCATCTAAATTCTAGTCATCAAAATAAAGCAGTGTCATTCCAAGTGAATACCAATGATCTAGATGAAAAAATGCTACAAGATAATTTAATTCACGCTTATGAAAAAAAGAATAAAAAAAACTTAGCTGAAATGACCCATTATTTTTCAGCATTGTTCGAGGAAAACGTTGAACCTCAGCATAATCCAATTAGTCCATTTGTTTTAACGACAGCATTTGCGAAAAGTATAAGGTTATTACATTTGGATCAAAAAGTTAAAATTATTTTATACAAACATTTTGAATTAAATATTTTGTCAAAGCTTGAGTCTATGTACAAAGAAGCAGTTGAAAACATTTCTGCTTTTATTAAAAAAAATAATGCAAATACTGAAAAAAAAGAAAAACCAAAAAAACAAGCTTCAAAAAAGTTCACCATTACAAAACAAGAAATAATGGGATATTTAGAGGAGTTACAAGCAAAACCAGGTGAATCTAAAGTCCAAAAACCACACGTTATTAAATCTGCGTTAATGGCTAAATTAGAACGTATACAATTAGAAAAATCACATCGCATCACAAACCAGGATCTTTACAATATTGACTTTGTCACCCTGCGCTTTCAAATAATAGTTGAAGATAATAATTTACATGAATCGATTAAAAATAGTGTCTGTAAACTTCATATTCCTTATTTAAAATACAGTATGACTGATGATTCCATAATTGAAGATAAGTCGCACCCAGCACTTTTATTATTAAAAGAAATCAGAAGTGCATCAATTGGTTGGAGCGAAAAGCATGACGCCAATCAAGTGTTTTTTAAAAATCTAAACAACATGGTGAATACTATTTGCCAATCTAACTCGCTCAATAAAACATTGTTTCAAGTGATTTTAAAAGATTATATTGATTTTAATCACCGTCAAAAGAATGAATTTTCAAAAGAACAAGAACGCATTCAAAAACGAGAAAAAGGAAAGTCAAAAATTATTTCAGCAATGAAAACTGTTGATGCATTAATTGACTTGAAAACAGAAAATAAAACATTGCCTCTGTTTATCAAAGATATTTTGTTTGGACCTTGGAAAAATTTATTATCACTTTTGTTGGTGCGCTACTCTGATACAGCAGAAGAATACTTAGAAATGGTTGTTTTTATTGATGACATTTTAGATTTATTGTCATCTGAACAATACGATGTGATTAAGGTTTCGCAAATTGGCAAATTGAGTGATGTTTTCAAACAAGGACTTGAGCTTGTTGCTTATAGCGGCGATGTACTTGATGGTAAAGTAAAAAAATTCACAGATAAGTTTATGAAATTTCATAAACTTGGCGATTATAGTACCACAAAATCTACAAAGCAAGTGATAAGTGATTCGGATAATATAGAAACTAAGCAGCATAATTCAGTTTCTGCTGAATTAGGTCTTCCAAATGATTTGCAACAAGACAATGCATTACCTAAAATTCATGGTTTTAATAAAACAGATTCTTTGTTACTTGCAACAGTTCCAATAGGAACTTGGGTAGAAATTCATAGGCCAAATAATTCTTCTGTATTAGCGCAGTTATCTTGGGTCAATCCAAAGTCAGGCAAGTATATTTTTGTTAATGAAAGAGGTTTAAAAGTAACCGATAAAAGCCAAAAAGAGATGTTGAAAGATTTAAAGAATAAAAAAATTATAGTCAGTAAAATTTAGAACTAGATCGAGAATATTTACAAAGAAAAAAAGCACCAATTGGTGCTTTTAAAATTTTGAAGTAATGCAATTTGTAGAAAGATTTATTCAAACCCACCTTTGAATATAACTTCAGGAAAATTAGGTATCCACCTGACTGTGTCTATGCCAATATGGTTAGAATTTGGTCCATAAAATCCTGCATCTTCTACATAATAAACAAATGCAATCCTTCCATCACCCATAATTTCATTAACAAACAATTGCCAATTAGATAAGGGATATCCAACTGGATTTTCATCATTTGAGTCATAGTCCATTGTGGTTAATTCTTCATTAATGACTAACAGTGTTTCTGTAAAATCTCCAAATCCATCTGTGCAATTACCTGTGTTAATCTCACCAGTAGGGCTGTAGACCAAATAAAGTCTGTCAGGATAAACATTAAAATTATTGCTAGAGCGAGTTGAACGTGTAAAAAACGACAAAGATGCTATGTTGCCTAAATCAGGCATAATTAGATAATTACAAATGGTACCTGAACTACCTTCTTCGCCAGCAGCGTTATTAAAGTTTGCTGCAATATAGGAGTCAATCAATCCTTGTTGCGCTGTAAAAATACCAGAATTACCTTGAAACCAGTTTGTTTCGCCAACTGGATTAGATTGATTTGATGTGGTCCATCCGGGTAAATTAACTATGTTTTCAAAGCCCTGCTCCGTTGAAGTGGTTTGAGCTGTGGCTATAAAAACAATAAATAAATTGATAAATGGTAACAGTAATAGGTGTTTTTTCATGGTTGATGAATTTTTAAAACAATAAATTGGGATTGTATAATTAATATTATTCAATAGCAAGATTTTAAAACTCCGCAGTTGTGATTCTTGGGGTTCCTGCTAAATCTTTATACGATTTAACATTTTTATAATGATTTGCTAATAAATGTTGTTGAACTCTTTCGTGCTGATTATAACCATGTTCTAGAATCAGCCAACCGCCTTTTTTCATATAAGATTGTGCATTAGTAATGATATGAAAAAGATCTGCAAGCCCTTTATTTTTTGCTGTTAAGGCTGTCATAGGTTCATAGGATAAATCTTTTAAATGTTCATCATTTTCTTCAACATAAGGAGGATTTGAAACTATTATATCGTATTTGTTGTTTTCAAGATTATCAAACCAGTTACCGAGTATAAAATCAGCATTTTCAATGGCATGTTTGTTTTTGTTGAATTCTGCAATTGCTATGCATTCTGAAGAAAAATCCACTGCAGTTATTTTGGCCTTAGGCCGTTCTTTGGCAAGACTCAATGCAATGGCTCCTGACCCTGTGCCTAAATCCAGAATACACCCATTAAAATCTTTGTGTGTTTTTTCTAGTGCTAGTTCAACCAATGTTTCAGTTTCGGGTCTTGGAATCAAAGTATGTTGATTAACTTTTAATTCCAAAGACCAAAAGTCTTTTATACCCGTAATATAAGCGAATGGTTTGCCATCATGTCGCTGTTGGCAAAACTTTAGTATGCTTTTATGTTGGCTTTCTGAGATACTTTCATCGTAAATAATCAATTTTGCAGAATTGATTTTCAATACATGACAAACAATTAATTCAACCTCTCTTCTTTCTAGGTTAAACTTTTGATAAATTTCATTGAAAAGTTTATTTTTATTCATAAAACCAAAAAGGCTGGTAAATACCAGCCTTATGACATATTAGAGTATAATTTTCAGCTAAAACTTTTCTTACTGATGGTGTCATTTTTCTTGGTTTCATTTGATTGCTCAAATGAATGATTACCAATTACATCGTTATTGTTGTCAAAGCTACTTGTAAACATGATTTTATCGCTTTGAGGTTGAATCAAATCATTATTCGTATCAGATGTGATATTTGGCGTTATGAAATACACGGCCGAAACTACCGCTGCTGCAGTTAAAGTGGGTTTAAACCAACTGAAAAAGTTTAAAGTAGCTTTTGGTTTAAGGCTGAGTTCGATATCTGTTCCAACAGCTTGTGACCAATCTTGTAACTGGTTCATGATTTGATAACTGGCACTTAACGTGGAGTTATCTGCAATTTTTTCAACATCAGATAACCTTTTATCTGATGCATCATGTGAGGCATACAAATTATCAACAGTATGTTTTTTTTCAGTACTCTTACTGTTTTGAAACATGTGTGCCAATTGTTTTTCAGTTAATTTCATATTCTATACCTAATGCTTTTAATTTATCTTTGAGCGCCGTCATCGATCTTTTAGAAAGATTCTCTGCTTTGTAAAATGACCAGCCTGTCATATCACTCATTTCTTTTATCGAAAAACCTTGTAATCTCATTTTTACAGCTATTCTTCGGTTTTCGGGTAAATCTTGAATCACTGCCATAACAGTCTGCATTAAATTTTCATTGGCCAATTGTTGTTCTGGCTTTAACATGCTTGATTTTAGATTCGGACGATAATCATCCTCATCTTTCTCATCAGGCATTGTTGTTTCGTTTTCATGCTTCTGATTCTTTCTGGCTAAGTCAATAATGACATTCGCAGTTATTCTGTATATATAAGACGATATGTTTTCAATTTCTCGGTCACTTTTTATTAATTTCAATAACCTAATACTCACTTCTTGCTCGACGTCATCAGCTGTGACCCCTTTTACCTCTGGTCTTAATACTGAAACTGCCTTAACAACAATCTCATGATGTTGAAGAAAAATCTCATTAATTTGTCTTTGAGTAAGCGACATTGTTATTGATCATTCCAAGATAAGGCATTCATCAGTACCCCTTTGGTTTGTTGTAACTTATGAAGTCGACACATATCAAGAGCAGAGTGACCTAATTTATTTGTAATGGCAGCTGCAGCCCCCATTTTAATTAAAAAGTGGACAATAGAAGCGATATTTCTGTCATCTACTTGATATTTTTTTTTGTGGCTTCCACACAAAATCAAAAGAGCTGTATCTCCATTTTGATCTTGGGAGTTTATATCCATTCCATGATCTAAAAGATATTGAATCGATGTTTTGGCATTATTTATATTGTTATAGAATTCTGCGGCTAATGCAATAATATGCAGTAAGGTTTGGTTTAACTTATTTAAGACAAAAATATCACCTCCGTTGCGATATAAAATACTGAGCATAGCATCATTCCATTGGGCAGCAGCAATGGTAACATAACTATAATTAGATGGTCCTAAAGCATTGACATTTGCGCCATTTTCTAACAATAAACCAGCAACATGTTTGCAATTTCCAATAATACTGGATGACAAAGCCGTACTTCCATTCAAAGAACGTGCCTCAATATTGGCATTTTGTTGTAATAAAAAAGATACGACTGCCCGTCTAGAGTGGCCACTGGCGCGAATTAATGCTGTACAACCTTTGGCATCAACACAATCTATATCAATGCCTTCAATAATCATGCGATTAAGGCTGCCTAAGTTACCAGTTTTTGCAGCATGAAACCATTCTTGTTGGTTTGATTTTTTTGGCTTTTTACTAAATAAATAGGGGTTAGCTACTTCTGGCTTTGAGATGTTTGAATGAATAGGTTTGGTATTTGGTTGACTGTTAGCGTCAATAGTATTGGTACTATTTTCTAATAGATTGTCTTGAATTGTAGGTTCCTTTTTGTTTTCATTTTGAGCATCGATAGGCTTTTTTACAAGATGAGAATTGTGCCCATCAAGAGATTCAGGTGACTTTAAATCAATACTGGGTTCAATATTTAATGGTTCTGATGTTTGCTGAGTGTTGTTTACTGTTGGTTCAATTTTAGTTTTTTCTTGTTTATCTTCTGTTTTTATATCTATATTTATATCTATTGTTTGAGAAGCATTATCAACTTGGTATGTATTTGTAAAAAAAGGCAATTCAATTTGATTGACCTCATTGAGATGGATTTCTATGATTCGTGCGATTTTTGGGTGTTTTTGTTTGGCAATTAACCACGAAGATTTTTTATTGTGGTCAATTAACTCGGGATTTGCGCCAGCTTTCATGAGCATTTTTACAATATCTTCAACAGGAGATTTTTGTTTTAACATGATAATAAGCGCTGTTTCTCCACAATCATTGACTTGATCAATTTTTGCATTGCCATCAATCAGTAATTGCACTAAATTTTTATTTCTGGATACAACAGCATCCATCAAAGCTGTGTTGCCATGTTTATCTGAAAGGTTAATATCGGCATTATTGATTAATAGTTCTTGGGCTTTCTTTAAGTGGCCTAATAAACTTACTGTCATCAATGATGTGCGCTTTTGATGGTCCTGGTCATTTATATCATGGCCTTCTTTAAGCAGTATTTGAATGCCTTTGGGATCGTCTTTTTTAAATTGACATGCTGCGATTAAACCGGGTTTTTTAGCATGAAAAAAAGTAAAGTTTTTTTCAATCAATGCTTTAGTAGTTTGCCATTGTCCATGTTTTAAAGAAATAGCTAAAATTGAATTTTGTCTGTCATCAACAATATTTTTGTCATCAATGTGAGTCAAAGCTTCGAGCAGTTGTTGAGTTTTGCCCTTTTTGCTGCATTCAAATATGTGTTTGGATTGTGAGTTTTGCACGTCAGACAAAGAATTGATAAAACCATGGTATGATAATTATTTATCAACTCAATGTCTATTAGATTAAGCTTATTCTAGAACTAAAAGATAATTCCTATAATTGCGGTATACATTTAAAACAGCTGATTTTGGTGATTTATCTAACAATAATTTTAATTGTTTTACATTCAATACTTCTTGTTTATTAACACTGGTAATCAAGTCACCACTTCTTAATCCCAATTTCCAAGCTTGCGATCTTTGTTCAATTTCATCAATCAGAACTCCTTGATAATTGTTCTTGAGTCGACTTGGCAGGTTGATAAAATTAGCGCCCGATAACTGCAAATGTAATTCATTACCATCCATTTCTTTGCGGTCATAATTATTTATTTTAGTATTTGTAGTGTTGTTTTTTTCATCGCGTATATATTTGATATCAATTCTTGTATTCAATTCAAATAATCCTTCTTGATTTTCAAAGTCAAGCTGGTTTTTTATTCGGTTGTTATTTAAATGTGAAATAATATCGCCAGGTTTTAAGCCAGCTAAATCAGCAGGAGAATCAGGTTCAATATCAGTAATTATGACTCCACTGTTTTGGTTGAGATTAAAAGCCCGAGCCAAATTTGCTGTAATGTCTTGTACTTCTATGCCCAAGGAGCCTCTTCTGACCTGTCCATATTGAACAAGTTGTTTCATAATACGTTCAGCAAGAGAAGAAGGAATAGCAAACCCAATTCCAACATTTCCCCCACTGGGAGAGTAAATGGCTGTATTTATTCCAACAAGATCGCCTTTCAGATTAATCAATGCGCCTCCAGAATTGCCAGGATTAATCGAAGCGTCAGTTTGAATAAAATTTTGATATCCCATGCCTTGTAAATTAGTTCGCCCCAATGCACTAACTATACCTGAAGTCACTGTTTGACCCAAACCGAATGGATTGCCAACTGCAACAACAAAATCTCCAACACGCATTTGAGATGAATCAACTAAATTTAATTCGTTCAAATCATCTGCTTCAATTTGTATGACGGCTACATCTGTGCCTTCATCAGTGCCAATAAGTGTGGCAGAGATACTGCGACCATCTTGAAGCGACACTTGTATATCATCAGCATTATTAATGACATGATGATTGGTTAATATAAAGCCATTTTCAGCATCGACTATCACTCCTGAACCCAATGATTGAGTAACGCGCTCTTGTGGTACATTGGGCAAACCATAAAACCAATTGTAGAAAGATTGATTGCGATTACTCACTCGCAATCTTGTTGTTGAGTGAATATTAACCACAGCAGGTGTGACATTTTCTAAAATCGGCGCCAATGATGGTACTTTGACACCATTAACTTCTGATGGAAATCCGGCAAATGAGAATGCGGAGAATAATAAGCTGGATAATAAAATAATTTGTTTCATAACATTAATCGACATATAAAATTTATTCAGGTTCAGTTAAAATAGAGTCTTTAAATAAAAATTTCAAGTATGAATAATTTTATAGATAAACTTTATGCCTGCCAAAACAAAAATAACTCATTAGTTTGTGTTGGATTGGACCCCAATAAGAAAAAAATTGAAGATTTGGCTGTTGATTTATCTACCTGGCTTAAAAGCATTGTGGATGCTGTGGCAGATAGCGTTTGTGCATTTAAACCACAGATTGCATACTTCTCAGCAATGGGTGCAGAAATTGAGTTACAGAAAATTATAAAATACATTCATCAGACTTACCCAGATGTACCGGTAATACTCGATGCTAAACGCGGTGACATTGGGACTACAGCAGAGCAATATGCGATTGAAGCCTTTGAAAAATATCAAGCTGATGCAGTGACAGTTAATCCGTATATGGGGCACGATACTTTACAACCTTTTTTGAAATACCCTGACAAAGGAGTTATTGTTTTATGTAAAACTTCAAATAAAGGCTCTAATGAATTTCAAAACCTTAAACTAGAAAATGGCCGAACTTTATTTCAGCAAGTGGCGCATAATGCAACCCACATTTGGAACAGGAATAACAATGTTTTATTAGTAGTTGGCGCAACTTATCCTCAAGAATTATCTGAGATTCGTCAAATTGTTGGTGACATGCCATTATTAATTCCAGGAATTGGTGCCCAAGGTGGAGATATTCAGGCCACATTAAATAGTGGGTTGACTTCAAAGCCTGAAAAATCTGGATTAATTATATCGAGTTCAAGAGGTATTATTTATGCAGGAGACTCAAAAGAGAACTTTGCTGAGTCTGCCAGGCAATCCTGTCTAAAATTAAATGAACAAATAAATGACTTCTGGTCTATTTGATTAAACCAGTGTAGGCTTTAAAATACCAACACGTCAAGCACGCTAAATATTATGTCAAATCAATCTCACACCTTGCCCTCCATGGGCACAGAAAAGAAAAAGTTAAAAGTATTCATACCAATTGTTGTAATAGCTATCACTGCAGCCTTATTGTTCTTAATGAATGCGTTAAAACCAGTAGAACAAGAAAAAGATGATGCAGTCATTGTTCCCACTGTTGAGGTTATTTCAATTCAGCCTATTGATTATGTTATACCCATTAATACAGAAGGCATGGTTAAGCCTCAAACTAGCATTAGTTTGGCTTCTGAAATCACAGGCAAGATTATTTCAGTCTCAAATAATTTTAGTAATGGAGGCAAATTTAACAAAGGTGATGTGTTAGTTGAAGTGGATCCAAAAGATTACCAACTGGCCATCACACGGGCAAAAGCCAATGTGGCTTCAGCGAAAGCCAGTTTAGATTTAGAGCAAGCCAAATCAGATTTAGCTCAAGCTGATTGGAAAAAATATGGCAAAAAAGGCAAACCATCGGCATTAAATTTGAATTTGCCACAAGTGGCAAGCGCTCAAGCAGCTCTTGATGGCGCTGTGGCAGATTTGAAACTGGCACAAAGAAACTTAGATAAAACTAAAATTATGGCACCATTTGATGGTGTGATTTTTAGCAAAAGTGTAGACATCGGCCAGTTCGTTAATATTGGCATGTCATTAGCAACCATTGCTTCCACTGAAATAGCTGAAATTCGTGTATCATTATCTGATGAACAGCTAATACAAAGTGGTTTAAATCAATCTTTTGACAATCTACAAGTCACTGTCAGAAGTGAAGAGATTGAAGGAGTTGAATGGCAGGGAAAAGTCAAGCAGATAGAGGCTCAACGTGATTCGCGTACATTGATGAATTATGTGGTGATTGAAGTTAACCAACCGTTTAAACAACAAAGTATGGCATTGCGCTTTAATACGTTTGTGACAGTTCGGTTTGCTGGCAATAAACTACTTAATGTGTTTCCTATAAACAGAGAATACATGCTTTTGAACAATAAAGTGAAATTGCTAGATCCACAATCGAAATTGTTTATTAAACAAGTTGAAGTGGTTTATTCTAACGACAAAGATTTATTTGTTTCATCAGGCTTAAGCGTTGATGATAAGGTCATTACAACACAATTACCGAATATAAAAGTTGGATCAGAGCTCAAACTAGACAATAACAGCTTAGATGACTTAACCGATAGTACAGAAGGTTAAGAATATGAGCGAAATAAAAAACTGGCGCAAAGGATTGATTTATTGGTTTGCAGTTAATCCTGTGGCAGCTAATTTGTTAATGGCATTTATTGTTTTGGTGGGACTGTTCTCAATGTCTTCCATACGCAAAGAAATGTTTCCTTCTACTGAAATTAATATGATAAATGTTTCCGTAGCTTTTCCAGGTGCTGCTCCTGTTGAAGTGGAGGAGGGCGTTTGTTTAAAAGTGGAGCAAGCTTTAACCGGCATTAATGGTATTGATAAAATTACTTGTACTGCATCTGAGAATATTGGAACTACTGTTATTGAAGTAGATGATGCTTTTGATTTAGGGGAAGTGACCAATGAAGTCAAAAATAAAATTGATGGCATTATTTCATTTCCAGAACAAGTAGAAAAACCCACAATCAGTCAGGTTGATATTAGATTTCAAGCTATTTTTGTCTCACTTTATGGTGATGTACCTGAAAAACAATTGCGTTCCTATGCTTTCGATGTAAGAGATGAAATTATTGATATTCCTGGCATTTCTTCAGCGACTGTTGTGGGCGCAAATGATTTAGAAGTGCGTATCGAAATCAGTGAACAAACGTTAAGAAAATACCAGTTAACTTTTGATGAGATAGCAGCAGCTATCCGTTCATCATCTCTAGATTTACCGGCTGGATCAATAAAATCTAAGAAAGGTGATGTGTTGGTGCGTGCATTGGGTCAAGCTGATTCAGAGGAAGATTTTGGTGAAATTATTATACGCAGTTTTGCTGATGGAAGCAATCTGAGACTTGAAGACATAGCCACCATTACTGATGGATTTGTGGAGTCTTCTCGGTTTGCTACATTTGATGGATCAGATGCTATTTCTATTAGAGTTGATGCAATTGGAGATGATGATATCATTGATGTTACAACTAAAGTGAAGGCTTTTGTTGAAACTAAACAGGCTCAATTGCCAGAAAACATTAAAATGGCTCAGTGGTCTGATATTTCTCATTATGTCAATGGACGAATCGATTTGATGACAAAAAACTTGATGCTTGGTGGTTTGTTAGTATTGGTCATTTTGTCATTATTTTTGCGTCTGAAAGTAGCTTTTTGGGTCATGGTTGGTTTACCAGTTGCCTTTTTAGGGACTTTTCTTGTCATGGGTTATGTCGGCGTAACCATTAATATGCTGAGCTTATTTGGCTTTATTTTAGTTTTGGGTATAGTTGTTGATGATGCCATTGTTATTGGAGAAAGTGCCTATAACGAAATTCAACAAAAGGGCCATAGTATTGAAAATGTGGTCAAAGGCGCTCAAAAAGTGGCTTTACCTGCTACATTTGGAGTGCTGACAACCATTGCTGCATTTGTGCCCTTATTATTTGTTGGCACCATGTTTGGTACTTTTTTTGAGGCCATTGGTTGGGTGGTCATACTTAATTTATTGTTTTCATTGATTGAATCTAAACTAATTTTGCCTGCGCATTTATCACATATGAAGATAACTGATGTAGGCACAGAAAAGCCTGGTGTTTTTTTACGCATTCAGAGAAAAGTTAATGAATATTTAGATCACTTTATCAAAAACCGATACCAACCATTACTCAATAAAGCGGTGAATCGACCATTTTTATCGACCTTAATCTTTGTTTGTATTTTTGTTTTATCAATTGCTATGATTTCAAATGGTGTGGTGCGTTTCGTGATGAACCCTTCATTTACTGCTGATTTTGTGTTTGTGCAAGTGAAGATGACAGAAGGAACATCTGATACAGATACTGAAGCGGCACTGGCACACCTTGAAAAAACCATTATCGATATAGATAAAGAGTATTCACAAAAACGCGGTTTTGAAAGCGGTCAAGTGGTTCAACATATGTTGTTATCGAAACAAAATCAATTGGATGGCAATATTACTCTGGAACTGGTCAAAGATGACGATAAAATACTTAATGGCGACCAAGTACTCGAAATTTGGAAAGAAAGAACAGGAGAAATAATTGGCACTGAAGTTTTAGCTTTCGGTTCATTGGTGGGCCCAGGAGATGGCCCTGAAATTGCCTTTAAATTAACCTCAGATAATGTACAAGAATTAAAAATGGCTTCTGCAGAATTAGCTGAAAAGATTAAGGGTTTTTATGGTGTTTCAGATATTCGTAATTCCATGAAAGAAGGCAAAGATGAAGTACAACTTTCTTTAAAACCCCGTGGTAGAAATTTAGGTTTATCACAGAGAGATTTAGCCAATCAAGTAAGGCAAGCTTTTTATGGCGAAGAAATTCAGCGTTTACAAAGAGAAATTGATGAAGTAAAAGTCATGTTGAAATACCCATTGTCTGAGCGTGAGACAATGGCAACATTAGAAAATATGCGCATAAGATTGGCTGATGGAACAGCAATTCCGATTACCAGTGTCGCTCATGTTTCGATAGGTAAAGCCAGTGATGTTCTCATTCGCATAGACAGGAAACGTTCAAGCACCATTACTGGAGATGCGGATTTAAAAGTTTCAGATCCCAATGCCATCATGGCAGAACTCAAAAGCCCTGGCGGATTTGTCGATAATTTAATCAAAAAATATCCTTCAGTCAGTACCGCATCAGATGGCATAGCCAAGGAAATGGCTGAATTAGGCGTTGCAATGGGCAAAGGATTCTTTGTGGCCTTGTTATTTATTTATATTTTGATGGCTATTCCCTTAAAATCCTACTCACAGCCATTAATCATCATGTTGGTGATTCCTTTTGGAATAACAGGTGCGATTGTCGGTCATTGGATTACGGGTTACACGATGAGTATGATTTCAATTTTTGGTGTGATAGCCTTAGCGGGTGTTGTGGTCAATGATTCTTTGGTGATGGTTGATTTTATCAATAAATTCAAAGCCGCAGGACATTCTACAATTGAGGCTGCAAAAGCAGCAGGTAGTCGCAGGTTTCGTGCTATTTTGCTGACTTCATTAACCACATTTTTTGGTTTAGTGCCGATGTTGTTAGAAAAATCATTACAAGCACAAGTCATTATTCCAATGGCGATTTCATTGGCATTTGGTATTTTATTTGCTACTGTGATTACTTTGATATTGATACCTGTTTGGTATGTGATTTTGGATAAATTGAAAAAGCACAAAGGTTTTTTCATACCAGATCCATTTGAAATAGTTTTGCAAGATGAGTTTGAATTATCCGATAAAAGTCACTCAAGCAAAACAATCCAAGATCAATCTAAATCTAACCGATTGAATGCCGACTAAAGTACTATTATTTTATACTTGAAGTTACAATTAATCTACATTGCTATTTTAAGTTAGCATAAAGCCTCTGTATTGATAGTATTGAATCACTATTAAAAACAGAGGTATTTATGATAATAAGAACAGTATTTTTATTGCTGATTTTAACTTTAAATGGTTGTGCATTGTTAGGAGGCCATCACACAAGACATACCAAATCTACAAGTTTAGTGCAATTTCTCTATCCCAAAGGCAATCCACCGATGCAAGATAAAGTCAATCCAACTTTGAATTTACCTTTGAAAGTGGGTTTGGCTTTTATTCCAGAACAAAATAACAGTGCCACTATTTCAATGGCAACAAAAAATAATTTGCTAGAAAATGTTAAAGCAGCATTTCAGTCTAAGGTCTATGTTGATGAAATAATTATTGTGCCTGAAATTTACTTGCAAAGGTCACAAGGATTCTCCACATTAGAACAAATTAAAAATCTGTATCAACTGGATGTTATTGCTTTGGTCTCTTATGATCAAGTGGTGAACGGTAAAGATAATATTCTTGCTTTAAGCTATTTAACCATTGTAGGGGCTTATATTTTCCCAGGAACGGGGTATGATGTAAGTACTCTCATTGATTTGGCCGTTATTGATATTGAAAGTCTTAGCATTCTTTTTCGAGCAGCTGGAACCAGTGGTGAAAAAGATATTGTTGCAGAAGGATACAAGCAACAAGCCTACCTAAAAAAACAAAACAAAGGTTTCAAAAGTGCCATGGCTCAAATGCAGACTAATTTGTTACCAGCTTTAGACCAGTTTGAACAACGGTTACGTGCCAAAGATCCAAATGACACCATCAAGGTTAGACACAGAGAAGGGTATTCAGGATCATTTCCAGTGGCTTTATTGATACTATTAACATTAATTGCTAGTCTTAAATCGATTATAGTTCGTGTCAAAAATACGCAATAAAAATTATTATCTATTTTTCTTTATAGCAATCATCAGTTTGGTGATTGCTCTATTGTTTAGTTTTGCTGATGATGGTTTGATTTATGATTCTCAACATAAATTCCAATTGTGGAGATTGATGACAGCACATCTTGTGCATACGGAAAGTCATCATCTCATCGCAAACCTATTGGCCTATGCTTTGTTAATTTACCTTTTTCCTATTTCTTGGCAAAAACAAATGCAGGTTTTTATATTCGCCATGGTATTAATTAATTGTTATTTGATTGTATTTTCAATAGAAACCTATGCGGGATTATCAGGCGTAATTTATGCCATACCAGGAGCATACTTTTTTCAGTTATTAAAAGAAAAAAGATTCTTGTTGGCATTGATAATCATTTTGATATTAATGGTTTATGTGTTTTTTATTTCACCACAAACAGCAGTAATCAATGATGCCAATTGGAAACCACTCAAATCTGCACACCTGTTGGGATTTGTTGCAGGCTTTATTATGATTTTTATGAATCAATATAAATCTAATTAATCATATAATTGATAAGATTTTATCAGAATGATCTATAATCTTGATTATGATTAACATCAGAATTCAGACTTACTGCTTCACATTTTTGGCATTAATGGCTTTTGCAGCAAACTCAATAATTTGTCGTTTGGCATTAAAAAGTGAGAGTATTGATGCCTCATCATTTACTGCAATTCGATTAATATCAGGAGTGGTGATGTTCTTGATATTAATGATGTTTAATTCAAAACCAAAAAATCAATCAGATAAATCCCAATTGAAAAACATATTTCCCGCTGGCATGCTATTTTTGTATGCGATCACGTTTTCGCTTGCATATGTTTCATTAGAAACAGGCACTGGTGCTTTAGTGCTTTTTGGATCAGTACAGATTACTATGATAGCCACTAGCCTATTTTCAGGTTATCGACTCAGTGTAATTGAACTATTTGGACTTTTGCTATCATTTATTGGATTAATTTATTTGGTCTACCCAACATTATCAACCCCGAGTTTTTCTGGTTTTATATTGATGATGGTTGCGGGTATGGCTTGGGGCATTTATACCTTATCTGGCAGAAACTCTAGAAATCCATTGATAGACACAGCCATTAATTTCAAATTGACCATTCCATTGGTGTTGATCCTAGTGATTGTCTCATGGCCTTATCAATCTATGTCTACCATTGGCATCATGTACGCCATATCATCTGGAGCATTGGCATCAGCACTTGGTTATACCATTTGGTTTAAAGCACTCAAAGGCTTATCAACAACTGAAGCAGCAGTAGTTCAGTTATCTGTTCCAATTATTGCTGCTTTGGGTGGATTGGTATTTGTTTCTGAGCCTTTTAATCAAAGAGTCATTGTTGCAAGTTCATTGGTATTGGGTGGTATTTTGATTGTTATTCAAGCTAAAAAGTATAAATAGTTACTATAAAGCATAGTTGATCGAGTTTCTTTGTTTATAAAAAGCCCTGTGTTAAAATTTACTGATACCCAATAAACTCAATAATGAGGAATAAATGAAATATATCTGGATGTCTGGATTACTGGCTGTAATTTGGGGAGTTTTATTATTAATATTCATGCTTTTAGAAAAGTATAATCAATCCATATTAGTAGCCACTTTTTTTATGTCAATAGTATTGACTCTTATAATTCCGAAGCTTTCAGGCATTAATAAAAGCAAAGATTGGACGCAGGCTTCTGTAAAAATCAGTTGTATGTTAATCCTTATTGGTCACGCAATCATTGCTTATATGGTTTATGTATTTATGACCGCAGATTCAGGAACTGGCAGTGCTCTGTGGATAATTACATTGACGTTAATCATACTGGCCTTGTTTTTTTACTTATTTGGTACAATTTTAGCTTATAGCAAAGCTAAAATTGAACCCAAAAATAATCATCGAGACAATAATAAATAAATGGCAAAATCAATGAATGAAGAAAAACTATCACGCATCATAGAAATGGCTTGGGAGGACAGAACGCCCTTTGAAGCCATTGAATCTTGTTATGGTGTTTCTGAATCTGAAGTAATCAAAATAATGCGCCAATCTATGAAGTCCTCTAGCTTTAAAATGTGGCGAAAAAGGGTATGTGGGCGCAAGACCAAACATGGCAAATTAAGAAACTCAAATGTGTCTAGAGGTTATTGCCCCACTCAATATAAACACCGTTGATTATTTATTTTAGTTTTTCTCGATTAAACATTAATAATCTCTTCACTGCTGATAATCCATCTGTCAATAATTTTTTGACAGATCTTTGGGTGCTCGGTGATGAGTTCGCTGGCTAATTTTTGGGCAGTTTTAAACAAGGGTTTATCCCGTTCAAAATCGGCTAAGCGAAATTGAACACTGCCTTTTTGTCGACTACCAAGCAATTCTCCAGCACCACGGATTTCTAGATCGTGTCGCGCAATCACAAACCCATCATTGGTTTGGCGCATAATTTCGAGTCTTTGTTTGGCCACTTCGCCCAAAGGAGCTTGGTACATGAGAACACAGTGGCTTTTTTTATTGCCTCGACCGACTCGACCACGCAATTGGTGTAGTTGTGATAAGCCCAATCGTTCGGCGTTTTCTATCACCATTAAACTGGCATTAGGAACATCGACACCGACTTCAATGACGGTTGTAGCCACCAACAGATCCAATTGATGCGTTTTAAATTGGTTCATGATGGTATTTTTTTCATCGGATTTTAAACGTCCATGTACCAGTCCGATGCGCAATTGAGGAAACCACTCTTTGAGTTCTTCAAAAGTATCGCTGGCTGCTTTTGAGCGCAACACTTCAGACTCTTCAATTAAGGTACAGACCCAATAAGCTTGAGCTCCTTGTTGACAATTGGCTTTGATACGTTCGGCAATTTGTGGCATTTTGCTATTGGAAATGACTAATGTCGAAATTTCTTGTCGGCCTGGTGGCAATTCATCGATAATTGAAATATCCAAGTTGGCATATGCCGTTTGCGCCAAAGTTCGGGGAATAGGCGTTGCAGTCATAATTAGCATGTGTGGTTGTAAGGCTTCAAACTGACCTTTGTTTCTTAAGGCCAGTCGTTGATGTACACCAAAACGGTGTTGTTCATCAATAATGACCAATCCTAGCGCACTAAACTCAACATCCTTTTGGAACAGGGCATGGGTTCCGATGATTATTTTGACACCATTATTAATTTTTTCTAACGCTTCTTTTCGCAGTTTACCTTTAATGGCACCTGATAAGTAAACAATGTCACTTTCATCAAACCAACCCAATAGAGTCTTATAATGTTGTTCAGCCAATATTTCAGTGGGCGCCATCATGGCAGACTGGTGATTTTGTTTAAATGCAGCCAATATGGCTAATGCAGAAACCACGGTTTTACCACTGCCGACATCTCCTTGAACTAATCTTTGCATGGGATGATTGGTTTTCATGTCATGCAATATTTCATCCACCACTCTCTGCTGAGCATTGGTCAAATCAAAAGGCAGTAATTGCTTAAAGTCATTAATGTCAGATTCATTTATGGGTAATTCTGGTGCATAAAGCTGTTGAGCTTTTTGTTTTATCTTTTTCAATGCCAGTAAATGCGCTAAGACTTCTTCTAAAACTAATCGTTGCTGAGTTTTGTGTTTTCCAGCCAGTAAAGCATTGGTATCGGCATCTGGTGGTGGTTTATGAACATAAATCAAGGCTTCAGATAAGTTTGGAAAATCAAGTTCCTGCAAAATATGATTTGGCAAAAAATCTTCAACAACAATCTCGTTCTCTTTAAGTAAAGACAAGACTTGATTGACTGCTTTTTGAATGGTGCTTTGATTGATGCCTTCGGATTTGGGATAAATGGCGGTTAATGCTTTATCTAATGGCAATGGCTCATCAAAATGCTCATATTCTGGGTGTAAAATTTCAGGCATGATTTTTCCATATCTCAATTCTCCATAAGCTCGGATATTAGAATCAGGAATCATTTTTGTTCGTTGAGAATAATAATGATTAAAAAACTTTAAAGCCAGTGTCTGAGTGCCATCATCAATTTCACAAACTAACATAGGACGGCGTGCTTTATTTAAATATGAACGCACGATTTTTCCTTCAATTAATGCCCTTTGGCCAATTTCTATTTCAGCAATAGGCGTGATTTTGGTTTTATCTTCGTATCGTAGCGGCAAGTGAAATAATAAATCAATGACTTGATTAATGCCTAATACCGTCAATTTATCTGCGGTCTTTTTCCCTATGCCTTTTAGCTCGGTTAGTTGCATTATTTAATGGTGTGGTGTATATTTTTAGAATATAACATACTAATTTGAATTTTTCATATTATTGCGATATTCAATCTAAAGGAGAGATTAAATGAATCCAGAACAAATAAAAATCATCGTAGTCATTGTTGCTACATTAATATTTGCTTACTTAATTGAACCGAGTCGTTCTGGCTCTTCGAGTAAAGCCAGTTATAATGCCTTTAAAGCCGTTCAGGCAGGCCAAAATAGTTCGGGTTCTAAATCCAGTAAAAAATCCAATACTTCTAGCTCTAAACCCAGTTGTCGTAAAAAAGGCTACAATTTATATGGCAAAGTTCAATTTGTCGATTCATTTCCTGATTTAACCATTGAATACGTTAGTTCTTTTCCAGATATTAATGTTCAATTTGTTTCATCATTTCCAAGTAGTTGCGGTCAATGGCAAGAGGTTGATTCATTCCCAGATTTTAAAGTACAAGTGGTGAGTTCTTTTGGTGATTTAAAAGTAAAAAAAGTCAGTTCTTTTCCTGGGATGGAATAATCTTATTATTGATTTTATGACGTTCATAAAGCCCCATTGGAAAATGTATGAGAGGCATTAAGAAGTAAACTATACCTGAATAACCAGGGTTGTTTGTTAAATAAAGTACGATCAAGGAAACTGATATGATAGTTAATGTAATTAAATGATGCATTAAGGTAACTTTAGTGAAAAATACCTCGACTTTATCTAATTCTAATTGCTGTCTTTTTCTGAAAGCATGCCAGTGCATTAAAGCTAACACAGTAAAAACACTCAATATACTAAAGCCATAAAAGTACATCATATATTTTCTCTGTATCAGTACTGAAAAATCACCTATGGCATTGGTAGGAATTGAAAACAATGCGCTAACATCTTCACCAATAATGACATACCATAAAAATGTGGTCAGAAACTTTAATGGGTAGGCCAAAATCATAATCAGAAATAAAAATAATGAGTTGAGTATAACCGTCCAACCATCTTCTAATCCGTAACGACGAAAAAATCGATAGTGTTCAAACCAGGCATAGATAATTAAAATAAAACTAACAAAAAATGCTGGTTAATCTCTGATCATTTTCCAGATATCATAAAATCTATCAGAGTTAGCTGTTGATACGATTAACAGCGTAATGGTAATAGCAAAAACCCCATCAGAAATGGCTTCTATTCGAGACATTTCTCCACCACGCCACCGAAAATGTGGATCGGCTCCAAGTTTTTTTGAGTATAAATGTTCTTTTAGCATGATTCAGAATTTCTGCCAAAGGCAATTGTTTTAATGTGATTTATTGGAGATTATAGCATTATTTATTGGGCAATTGACGCTCTAAATATATAATGTTGGCTGATAAAAATTTGTTAATGTATTCACCATGGCTCAAGACAATTCACTACTGAAATCATCACCTTTACAATTCATTGATTTTCTTAAACAAAATAACATCAACCGATTTAGTTTTGTTTATGATAAAAACACCAAAAGTCTTAAAGCATCACACGCTATTTTACAAGAAATGGCGGACGTCATTTGTGCTGATAAAACAGACTTTATGCAACATGAAGGTTTGTTATTTCAGATCAGTCAGGAATATGATGTTTTGTTTGGTGCCTTTATTCACAAAACCAATCGTGGACAAGCTTCAGGTGGATTAAGATATTGGCAGTACACTTCAATGCACGATTTTATTTTTGATGGTATCAGATTGTCAAAAGGCATGACCCGTAAAAATGCACTGGCAAACCTTTGGTGGGGCGGTGGAAAAGGTATCATGGTTCACAACCCGAAATACGATAAAGCCGATGCCACTATGCGTGAGGCCATTTATAAAGATTACGGCCGCTTTATTACCTCAATCAAAGGCTGTTATATTACAGCTGAGGATGTGGGTACCTGTGAAGAGGACATGGGCAATATATTTACTCAAACCCGATTTACAACTTGTATTCCAGCCAATGTTGGCGGCAGTGGAAACCCATCAGCAGCCACAGCATTAGGCGTGGTTTTGGGCATGGAAGCAGCACTAGATTATTTGGAAATGGGAACAATCGAAGGAAAAACTATTGCTATTCAAGGAATGGGAAATGTGGCGGAACCGATGATGGGTTATTTGTTTGAACGCAATGTAGGCAAGATCATAGCAGCTGATATTAATCAGAGTTTGATAGAATATGTTAAACAAAAATATAAAGGCCAAAACTTAGAAACCCGTTTAGTGGAAATTACCGACAATTCTATTCTTTTTGAAGAATGTGATATTCTTGCACCCTGTGCCACGGGTGCAATTCTCAATGAAAACTCTATTCCACATATTAAAGCCAAAATCATATGTGGAGCAGCCAACAATCAATTGGCCAATTCACAAACAGATGCCTTATCAATCCAACAAAGAGACATGACCTATGTACCAGATTTTTTAGTCAATCGCATGGGCATTGTCAATTGCGCTGATGAACAAGCAGGATATGTGAACAATGATCCATTTTTCTATAAACATCTTGATAAAGAATACGAATTTGGTGTTTATCAAACAGCCTTAAGAGTTCTGAAACAATCGGTTAGAACCAATCAAACTTCGGCCGAAATGGCGATTAAACATGCCGATGAGTTAGCCGAAGTGGTTAATCCCATTTATGGGCACAGAGGTGAGAAAATTATTCAATCTTTGGTGGAAGATAATTGGGCAAAGAATTAAGAGTTTAATAGTTTCATTATTCTAATTCTTTGTATGGCGCAACCCTTGTGGTTGCCCATAAATGCAACAATATGATTGATAGTGGTAGGTTGATGCTGAGCTTGCGAAGCCCAACATCTAAGCATCGAGTAAATCAATTGTTGGTCTTTACTCCGATCATCATCAAACTACAGCTCAATCAAGTTTTTATTAAAAAGTTTTTAGATTTTCTCTACAAAGCCGTTTTAAGTATTTCACGACTCACATCCAATGTAACATCCATGTGCTCACCTAATTTAACCAATCGGTGTTTTTCTAGTTTAGCTAAAATTTCATCAATGTGACTTTCATCTAGATTGGCATCTGACAAACGGGTTGGCACGGCCATGGATTGAAAAAACTCAACTGTTTTGGCAATGGCTTGATCAATGATTAGGTCTTCATTTGCTTCGGTTAAATTCCACACACGTTTTCCGTATTGGATGAGCTTTTCACGTTTGGCCTTTCTGCACACTTTTAAAACAGCAGGATAAATGATGGACAAAGTTCTGGCATGATCAATGCCATGTAAGGCTGTGAGTTCGTGACCAATCATGTGAGTGGTCCAATCTTGTGGAACGCCCGCTCCAATTAATCCATTAAGTGCCATGGTTGCTGACCACATGATGTTGGCACGCACATCAATATTGTTTTTGTGTTCTGGATCTAATGCCTTTGGGCCTTCTTCAATTAAAGTGTGAAGAATGCCTTCAGCAAATCTGTCTTGAATCTTGGCATTGACAGGATAGGTTAAATACTGTTCAACCGTGTGAACAAAAGCATCAATCACACCGTTACTGATTTGTCGATCAGATAATGTTAATGTGGCTGATGGATCAAGAACAGCAAACTTTGGAAAGGTCAAAGGTGATCCAAAAAATAGTTTATCGCCATCTCGTGTCATGACACTGCCGGAGTTACTTTCTGACCCTGTGGCAGGCAATGTTAATACACAACCAAATGGCATGGCATCGGTGATTTTTTCTTGTCGACTTAAGATATTCCATGGATCGTCGCCTTGATATTTAGTTGCTGCTGCTATAAATTTCACCGCATCAATCACCGAACCTCCGCCTACTGCCAAGATGTAATCAATATTTTCATCCTTGATAATCTGCAATGACTTCATAGCAGTTTCATAATGCGGATTGGGTTCAATGCCTGAAAATTCAAACCAAGAATGGTCTTTTAATGCTTCTACAACTTGATTGTAAACTCCGTTAGTTTTTATTGAGCCGCCTCCATAAACAACCAGAACGCGATTGTCGCGTGGAATTTCTTCGCTAATTTTAGAAATTTGTTTGGCTCCAAAATGGATTTTTGTTGGGTTATAAAAGGTAAAATTATTCATAAACTATTAAAATTTCTTTCATTGGTAAAAGCCCATTAGTATATATCGGTATAAATTAATTAGAAAGAGAATGAAAACAAAAGAAGCTTTTACTTGTTTTATTTATGGATCGAGAATCACTTAAAGGCTTTCAGAAAATCAAAATAAAATTGACAAATACATAAGTACTTATATAATTAATTATATTAAATAAATAGAGCATTTATGACGTTAAAAAAAGATTATTTTGATGAGCTAGGTGAAGTGGCTTTGGGCAGTCGCTTGAAGAGGCTAAGTGATAGAATAATGAGTGACGCTTTAAACGTCTATAAATACATGGGTCAAGACATACAACCCAAGTGGTTTACGTTAATGTCACTGTTGTATGAAAAAAAGTCTGTTTCAATCGTTGAAGCCTCTGAATTTTTGGGCTTAACTCAACCTTGTATCAGTCAATTCAGTAAAGAGTTAATTAAAAAAGAATGGGTGAAGGCCAGTCCAGATAAAAATGATTTAAGGCGAAAGATACTTTCGTTGACAAACAAAGGCAAGAGAAGATTTAAAAACATGGAGCCAGTTCGAACAGCTGTAAGAACTGCAGCAATATCACTGTGTGAAGAAGTTGAACACGATTTCTATCAAGCCATTAAACAATTTGAAAAATCTTTATCAAAAAAATCTTTATACCAAAGAACATTGGAGAAATACCATGAGCAAAAATAACATATCAGTGGAGATAGTCAAGTTTACCCCTGAATTAGCAAAATATTTTTACAGCATTAATGCCCAATGGGTCAATGACATGTTTATAATGGAAGAGATTGATGAAAAAATCTTATCCAATCCGCAAAAGCACATCATAGATAAAGGTGGTCAAGTTTGGTTTGCTATCAATGAAGATCTAGGCGTTATTGGCACTTGTGCTGTTAAAAATGCAGGCAATAACTGGTTTGAGTTAACTAAGATGGGTGTTTTGGAAAATGCCAGGGGCTTAAAAGCTGGTGAAATATTGTTGAAACAAGTCATTGAAGATTGTAATAATATTGAAATGAATACCTTATTTTTGTTAACCAATAAAAAATGTGAAGCAGCGATTCATCTGTATGAAAAAAATGGCTTTATTCATGATGAAGGCATAAAGAAAAAATTTGAAGGCATGTATCAACGCAGCAATGTTTATATGAAATATATCGGTTGAAACATACTTGTTAAGTTTTCGGTAGCAGTACCTTTTCAATGATATAGAATAGGTCCATGAAACAATTATCTTTTCAACAAAAATACGATGTCATCGGTAACCAATCTTCAAAATACGAAGGTGTTTTTATTACGGCAGTGAAAACAACAGGCATCTTTTGTCGTCCTTCCTGTAGAGCCAGAAAACCCAATAGAGAGAATGTCGAGTTTTATGACAGCACTCACCAAGCCCTACAAAATGGATTTAGGCCGTGTAAGATGTGCAAACCCATGCAAACAATGGAAGACACACCTGAATTCATTCAAAAAATTATTAAAGATCTACACAATAATCCCTATTTGCGATTGAAAGATCAAGATTTAAAAGAAAAAGGCATTGAGCCCAGTTTTATGCGCAGATGGTTTAAGAAACACCACAACATGACTTTTCAGAGTTACCAGAGAATGTTACGCATCAATGCAGCGTATGCCAGCATAAAGAAAGGCGAATCTATTACCAATACAGCTTTTGACAATGGCTATGAATCACTAAGTGGATTTAATGACAGTTATAAATCGATATTTGGAGAAAGCGCCAGCCATTCAAAAAATAAATCTATCATCAATATTATTAGGCTCACCTCACCACTGGGACCGATGTTTGCCTGTGCCAGTTCAACAGGTCTTTGCTTGCTCGATTTTACCGATCGAAAAATACTAGAAGAGGAATTTAAAGACTTGTGTACGAGATTGAATGCGGTGATTCTTCCAGGAACAAATCCTCATTTGAAAATCGCCGAAAAACAAATGGAAGAATATTTTTCAGGTTCAAGAAAAACATTTTCTGTGCCTTTGCATTATCCAAGCACTGAGTTTCGAGAATCTGTTTGGACAGAATTACTCAATATACCCTATGGTGAAACCCGAAGCTATAAACAACAAGCTGAGGCCATGGGAAAACCTCAGTCAGTTCGAGCTGTGGCGGCTGCCAATGGTCAAAATCGAATCAGCATTATCATTCCTTGTCACCGAGTCATTGGGTCGAATGGAAGCTTAACCGGATATGCAGGTGGATTGCATCGCAAAAAATGGTTGTTAGATTTTGAAACTCAACATTGTTAATACTTTTTAAGCGGTTTTCAAAAAATATTCTTGGTTTGTCTTTTGATTATCAGAATTAAACCAAGCTAATTCTTTTGATAATTGTGCCACTTCACCAATCACTATTAATGCCGGTGATTGAATAGAATAACTTTTTATTAGTTGACTTAATTCACATAAATTACCATTAATCACCCGTTGATTATTGCAAGTACCGTTTTCAATGATAGCTACTGGTGTCGATTCAGTTTTGCCGTTATCAATTAAATTATTTTGTAAGTGCAGAGATTTCATTAATCCCATGAACACCACCAATGTTTGCCTGCCTTGTGCTAAGGATGGCCAATCAAGTGTATCAATTGAATTTTTACAATGAGCAGTCAAAAAAACTACTTTTTGTGCATAGTCTCTGTGAGTTAAAGGAATGCCTGCATACGATGTACATCCTATGGCAGCTGTAATACCTGGGATAATTTGGTAATTTACATGGGCAGCTCTCAAGGCTTGAATCTCTTCACCACCGCGACCAAATACAAAGGGATCACCGCCCTTAAGACGACAGACTCGTTTGCCTTGTCGTGCATGTTCAACCAACAACTGATTGGTGTCTTTTTGTTCGACAAAATGGTTGCCCATAGATTTACCCACATTGATGAGTTCAGCGTCTCTTCGAACCAATTCCAAAATTTCTGGAGAAATTAATCGGTCATGAAAAACCACATCCGCTTCTTGCATTACTCTTAAAGCTTTAATGGTTAATAGTTCAGGGTCACCTGGTCCTGCGCCCACAAGAAAGACCTCTCCATCATTATTTTTTGCTGCTGAAAAACTGTTAACTAAATCATGGACTTTAGGTTTTAGTCCAGTATTCATAATTCGAAAACTTATTGGTGAGTTAAATAGTTTTTCCCAAAACTTTTTTCTTAATTGCATTGAAGGCAAAATGTGTTTAATTGTTTCTCTTAAGCTGTCAGAAAATTTTGCCAAAACTGCTAAATTATGAGGGAGTATTTTTTCGATTTTTTCTCTTATCTTTCTTGCCAAAACTGGTGCTGAACCGCTGCTTGATATAGAAACAATAATAGGGTTACGATTCACGATTGCAGGAGAAATGTATGTGCATAATTCTTTTTTATCCACTGTATTGACTAAAATATTATTGAGTTGAGCTAACTTGAAAATATGCAAAGATAATTTATCATTGGAAGTAGCCGATAAAATTAATGTTATATTGTTAAGGTGAGTGTGTTGTAAATAATCATAAATATCTTTGTTAATAGTTGTAATATTTTTAGCTATCTTTCTTATGTCTTTGTGAATTATTTTGGCCACACAAATAACATGCGCTTCAGCTTTTAAAAGCATTTGAATTTTTCTAAAAGCCACAGCTCCACCACCCAATACAAGGCATTTTTTATGTTTTAATTTAATATTTATTGGTAAATAATCCATTGTTCTTCTCTATGTGTAATCTTGTGTTCACTATAGATAAATTCTTTTTTTTAATGAAATAATAAATAAATCTGTTCATATACCAAAAAGTTATTGGACGTATAGACGTCTATACTTGCAATAACTGCAGTGTTCAATTATATTGAGTGCAAATACTGAGAATATTAAATGAAACTACAACAATTAAGATTTTTTAATGCCATTTGTCAGCATGGTTTAAATGTTACGGCAGCAGCTACTGCTTTATACACTTCACAACCAGGCGTGAGTAGACAAATGCGTTTGTTTGAAGAAGAATTGGGTTTGTCTTTGTTTGTTAGAGCAGGAAAAACTTTAATCTCCTTAACACCTGCAGGTGAGGAAATCCTTGTACGTTGTCAAAAAGTCTTAAAAGAAATTAATAACATTAAATCTATCTCTCAAGACTTAACAAAAGTCACTCAAGGGGTTTTAAATATTTCAACCACGCATACTCAAGCTAAGTATGTTTTGCCGCCTATTATAAAGAGTTTTCATTCACGTTTTCCTGATGTTAAGGTTAATCTCCACCAGAGTACTTCATTGAAAAACATTAAGTCAACAATGGCTGGGGAGTTTGATTTTACAATTGCTTCGGGTGATGATGAAAATTATAAAGGTTTGGTAAAACTAGATTGTTTTAAATGGCAAAGGCTTATTGTTGTTCCCAAAAGCCATCCATTAGCCAATGAAAATAATATCACTATTAAAAAGTTGACTCAATATCCATTGGTTGTTTATGTTTACGATGATCAAGAAAGTTCATCTTTAGTACAAACATTCAAAAGTGCTGGAGTTGATTTCAAAATTGTTTTTACTGCCCGAGACTCTGATATCATTAAAACCTATGTGCGTTCAGAAATGGGTGTAGGCATTATTGCCAGTATGGCTTATGATCAAGAGGTTGATAGTGATTTAATGGCCATAGAAACCCAAAATATTTTACCTTTGTGTGCGACATGGATTGCTTTT
Organism: Marinicellaceae bacterium; assembly: GCA_045107085.1. GTDB lineage: Bacteria > Pseudomonadota > Gammaproteobacteria > Xanthomonadales > Marinicellaceae > NORP309. The sequence continues at coordinate 30,116 of JBGCFT010000108.1, forward strand.
CATCCGAGCTTGTTTTTAAGAAAGTTTATGAAAGAATTTATTAGTTTGTTTGCACCACATGTCAGTAATGAGCAGATTGAAGAATCAGTCAATCGAGAAAATGAGCGAATAGACCCTCAGAAGTCAACTTATCCCATTCACGCCATGTGGCACATCTAATTTGATCGTTAATCATGAATGCCACATTCGCGTTTTAATCCAAAAAAGCGCGTGTCTTCGCTACTCATATTAGCGGTTAAAGGCCTTGAAGTATGGGTATCACCAATGGAAACATATCCCTTTTCCCATAATGGATGATAGGGTAGTTTGTGTGTTTTAAGGTAGGTAAATATATCTCTATCACTCCAGTCTATAATAGGGTGAACTTTGAGCCTTTGATTTTTAAATTCAATCACACTTTTACTTTTTCTTGACTCTGATTGAATATTTCTAATCCCAGAGAACCAAGCATTGATGTTTAAGTCTTCTAAAGCGTTATTGAGTGGTTTGACTTTCATGATTTGATTAAATTGATTTATCCCTGATAATCCTTTAGACCATAATTTTCCATAACGCGATTCTAACCAAGCAGGCGAAAGTTGGCTTTTGTAGACTTTTAAGTTGAGCTGTAATCTGTCACTTAGTTGGTCTATAAATCGGTACGTTTCAGGAAACAAGTAACCCGTATCAATTAAAATGACAGGTATATCTTTGAATTGTTGGGTTAATAAATGTAAACAGACAGCCGATTGTGCACCAAAGCTTGAGGTCAGAGCAAATGGTCCTTTAATGTATTTCAGTATATATTCTATGCGTTTTTCTGCGCTAATGAATGTCAAATGATTCTGCAAAAACTGTAATGACTCACGATTAAAAATATCAGTATTCATATTCGTAACTCAATCTTTAACTCGTGGACTTGTGAGCCATGAGTGATATTATTAACATATTCAGAGCGGATAACAAAGTCCCCAAACTTTTCTTTTTCGATGGCGTTAAGGCTAAAATCTTTAAATATGTGATCTAATTCAACAAGAATAGATTCTTCATTGATATTTTCTTTATACAAGTTATTCAAGCGGTTACCTATAAAACTGCCTCCTAAATATAAGTTGTATTTTCCTGGTCCTTTTCCAACCAAACCAATTTCAGCATTAAAAGGTCTGGCACAACCATTGGGACACCCCGTCATTCTTATTACAATGGCCCTATCAAGAATATTATGTTTGTTTTGAAGTTGTTCTATTTTATCGATTAGTTCTGGCAAATAACGTTCTGCTTCTGCCATAGCTAAGGAACAAGTCGGAAAGGCCACACAGGCCATGGCATTATCTTTGAGCTTTGATTGGGGACTAATAACATTATGTTTGTTTAAAACGTCTAATATGCTCTTTTTATATTGGGTATCTAACTTAGCTAGAATCAAGTTTTGATTTGCAGTGATCCGGAATTCGCCAATGTTCAATAGAGCAATTTCTTTCAAAGCGGTTTTGATTTTTTTTGATTTTTTGTCAATCACTCTTCCATTTTCAATAAACAGAGTTAAGTTTTCTGTATTATCGTAATTTTTAGACCACCCGAATTGGTCACCTCGACTTGAAAAAGAATAGGGTTTTTCATGATTTAAGTTCCAACCTAAACGATTATTTAATTCAGTCTTGAACCAATCAATGCCTTGAGAATCGATGGTATATTTAAATCGGGCTCTTTTTCGATTTGTCCGTTCGCCAAAATCTCTTTGAATTTTAACCACATGCTCAGCCACTTCAGTGACTTGATCAGGTTTACAGAAACCAATGACTTGTGACAATAAAGGGTAAGTGCTTTTATCGCCGTGAGTACATCCCATGCCACCGCCAACTGTGACATTAAAACCCAGCAATTTCTGATTGATAATAATGGCGATAAATCCTAAATCGTGTGCAAAGATATCTACATCATTTGAAGGTGGAATAGCCAAAACTATTTTAAATTTTCTGGGTAAATAAGTTTTACCATAAATGGGCTCATGATCAACAGATGACACGTGTTTTTTCTTGTCCAACCATATTTCATGATAAGCAGTCGTATTAGGTGTCAAATGTTGACTAATATTGCGTGCTGCTTCTGCTACAGATTCATGTGCCATTGAAGTATCAGGATTCGGAGTACACATCACATTTCTATTCACATCACCGCAAGCTGCTATGGTATCTAATAATGACTGATTAATAGAAGCAATCGTAGATTTCAAATTTTTCTTAAGAACCCCATGTAGTTGAAAAGCTTGTCTTGTGGTTAATCTTATAGAATTGTTTCCATATTGACTGGCCAATTCATCCATGACCAACCATTGCTTTGGTGTACATATCCCACCAGCAACACGCGCTCGTATCATAAAGCTATAGATGGGTTCTAACATGCGTTTTCTTCTGGCAACTTGTGTGTCACGGTCTAATTGTTGATAAATGCCATGAAATTTTGTTAATTGAGTATCATCTGCATCCAACGATCCTGTGATGTCTTGTTTCAGTCCATTGGCAATGTTTCCGCGCAGATAATTACTTTTATTTTTGATGCTTTCAACGGCATCTAGTGATTTGGTTTTAGTGTTCATTGTGTTCTCTTTTTACTAGTTTAAAACGTTTTTATTTAATAGACGTCTTTTTGGTATCTCTTTGTTCTTTTTAGATGAGTGAGATGTTTTTTAGCATTTTCTGTATTCATTTTTCCATATTTTTTGATTAAAGATATGAGTTCATTTTCAACAGATTTTGCCATCTGGTCTTTGTTACCACAAATATATAAATGCGCCCCTTTCTCTAGCCATTGCCATATCTCAGCAGCCTTTTGCTTAACTTTGTTTTGTACGTAAATTTTGTTTTTTTGGTCACGGGACCAAGCCAAATCAATTTGGGTTAATAAATTTTCTTTGTGGTATTTTTGTAATTCTAGTTGATAGAGAAAATCATTATCAAAACTGGGATTTCCAAAGAATAACCAATTTTCCCCTGTGGCCTTCAAATCACGCCTTTCTTGAAGAAAGCCTCTAAATGGCGCAATTCCTGTACCAGCACCAATCATAATGATAGGTACATCATTATTTTCGGGTAATTTGAAATTATTATTTTCTTCAACATAAATTTCAACAGAGTCTCCTTCTTTCAATTGTTCACACAGCAAGCCACTGACTAATCCTGTATTTGGATGGATTGTCTTAGACTCCACTAACGCAATGGTTAGATGCACTTCATCTGGATTTTTTATTTGGCTAGAAGCAATGGAATAAAGTCTAGGAGAAATTTTATTTAAATTATCAACCAGTTGTTGTTCTTCAATTAGAGTTGGATATTCACGTAGCACATCAGATAACTGTCTTGTCTGTACAAAATCTTGAAAAACAGTGTGATTGTCGATTATTTCAGTGAATGAATCTGATTCAAGCAAGCTAGCATAAAATCTTAAAAAGGTTTTACTTAATAAAGTAATTTCGAGTGAACGTAATTGGTCCTTAAAAAGCAATTTATTATTTTTGTATGTAATGGTTTTATTTGAATTAAAACCTCCAGAGTGAATCAAGGCATCTACAGATTCATGACTATTCTTCACCACAATACCAACCGAGTCTCCAGTATTGTATTGAATGTTTGATCCCTCAATGTCTAATTCAATGTGACAGACGTTTTTTACAGAAGCATCAGAAGTTATTCTTTGAATGGTTAAAATTTCTGAAGAATAAGTTATGTTTCGGTTAAATTGACTCGTCTTTTGCGGCTTAAGTAAAGACAACGATGTCACATTGCTTTCAGTGCTTTTTATGTTTGATGAAAAATAGTCATGGGTTTTTTCTTGCCATATTGAAAAAGAGTCTTCGTATTCCAAATCACAATCTATGCGATTAACCACTGGAGTCGCACCCAGTTTTTGTAATTGAAGATCAATATCAACACCTGTTTGGCAAAATTTTTCATAGCTTGAATCGCCTAGAGCAAGTAGAGAGTATTTTAGATTTTCTAATTTTGGGGCTTTTTTTGAGAACAAATATTCATAAAATATCTCAGCATCATCAGGCGCATCTCCCTCACCATGAGTAGATACAATCATAACGATGTATTGTTCTTTAATAATATTGCGCGGTTTATAATCAGCCAGTGATATGAGTTGACAATTGATGTTCAGTGATTCGCATTTTTGTGAATAGTCTTGTGCTAATCTTTTACCGTTTCCAGTCTGACTGCCATACAATATGGTTAATTGTGATGAGGGATTTATTTTTGTTTCGGTTTTATGTTGTCCTGATAATCCAGCAATAAAACCAGAAACCCACAGGAGTTGATTAGCGTCTAAATCTTGAACTGCAAGATTTACTTTATTGAGTTGTTCAGGTGCCAATGGAGATATGGCTTGGTTTTTTGAGTACACGTCATCATCTTTGTTTAAAAGGAAGTGGAAGTATAGACGTCTAAAAAACAAAAAGAAAATATGTTGTTTCTATAAGGTTATATCATTTTGTTATGAAGAAAGAAAACTACTCTGATTTATCCTTAAATAACATGTTATCGTATTCATCAGAATCTTTTGATAAATTTTCATCGGTTGGTAATGGCTGACCTGTGTATGCATGCAAAAAGGCTTCACATAACAACTCGCTATTGGTGGCATGTTTTAAATTCTTAACTTGTCTTCTGGTTCTTTCATCAGTAAGGATCTGTAATACGTCACAAGGAATAGAAACTGTGATTTTTTTAACTTTCCCCAGTTTGTCACCATGTTTGACATAAGGGTTGATGTATTTGCCATTAAAAGCCATTAAATGTTATGCATTGATTGATTACGTGAAATTCTAACATAAATAAAAAATAAAGTTTAGTTTTAGAATTTCTAAAAAAGCACTAAGTTTAGCAAAATAGGATAAACTAGAGTTTATGCCAAAGAAACCAAAAAATTTATCATCTGATCTTCAGGGTGTAAGCAAGTTAACAATCGATGCCGTCAAAGGAACCACAAAAGTCGTGGAAGCCTTGCACAGTACAATTAGTCAATTTACACCAATATTGGGTGATCCCAAAGAAAAAACCAAAGGACTTACTGGAGTTATTTATCAAAGTATTAATACTGTGACTCATTTATTGGGTGAGGGCATTAATGCCGTTTTGAAACAAACCAGAAACATGCATGGAGAATATTCTGGAGAGCATAAATTATCTAAAACCAGAGAGGCCGTAGCCTCAGCGATGAATGGGGTTTTGGGCGATCATTTTGATAAAGGTGACAACCCTTTAGCGATAAATATGAGCTTTAGAGTTAATGGTCAGTCATTGGATAAAGAACAGCTCAAAGCATTGTTTAATGAGACCGATAAACCCATTACCATTCTTATTCATGGTTTGTGTATGAATGATTTGCAATGGACTCGCGATGGCCATAATCATGGACAATTATTGATTGATGATTTAGGCCATACGGTCATTTATTTGCACTACAACACGGGTTTACATGTTTCTGAAAATGGCAGGCAATTATCAGAGTTATTATATGAACTTGAACTCAATGACACTGTTTCTATTAATTTTTTATGTCACAGCATGGGTGGATTAGTGGTGCGCAGTGCTTGTTATTATGCAAAAGTATTAAACCATTCGTGGCACACTTTGGTGAATAAAATGATATTTCTGGGAACACCTCACCATGGAGCGCTCTTAGCAAAAGGAGGACATTGGGCCGATGTTTTTCTACAAATTAGTCCTTACAGTGCGCCGTTTGCTAAAATCACTAAAGTCCGAAGCAATGGCTTGCACGATTTACGTCATGGCTGTGTTGTTGATGAAGATTGGCTGGTTTCTGATGAAAGAAAAATCGTGCCTTTACCAAAAAACGTTAACTGCTATGCCATTGGCACAACTACATCAGAATATGCATCAGAATTTCATGAAAAAGTGGTTGGAGATGGTTTAGTGAGTATTGATAGTGCGCTGGGCGTTCATCAAGACAAAAAGCTAAACTTAAATATACCCAAAGCCAATCAATGGACAGGCACTGAAATCAATCACATGCAGTTGTTGAGTAATGAAAAAATCTACCAAGTAATAAAAGGCTATTTACTATAAGAGAGTTTTGCAAAGTGACTAAAGGTGCCTCGATTTAGGGATTTTTAGGTATCCAATTAATTTTAATACATAACCTATCTAGTAGTGGTAAGGCCTGAGATTTGTAGACACATTATTGACTCTCTAAGAATCTTTGCTATATAATCACATGATATAAAATTAATGGTTTGGAGAAAATCAATGGCAAAGGTAACTGGGATTGGTGGAGTCTTTATTAAGAGTCACAACAAGAGTGCTGAATTGGTGTCGTGGTATAAAAAAAATCTTGGCATGGAAATTGAAAGCTTTGGTGGCAGCATTTTAAATTGGTCTGATGACAAAGCAGATGATAAGGGCATGACTGTTTGGAGTGTGGCCGAAAAAGACAGCCAATGGTTTAGCCCCAGTGATTCAACTTTTATGATTAATTACCGAGTCGATAATCTCGTCGAATTAATCGAGCAACTGAACAAAAACGGTGTTGAATTAGTGGGCGAATTGGAATCCCATGAAAACGGAAAATTTGCCTGGATTATGGATCCCGAAGGCAACAAAGTCGAATTATGGCAACCTATGGCTTGGGACGAAAAGAACAAAGAGTCATAACACATCATTATTGAACTGGTTTAGATTTAGATTTCTGCGTTATGGTAAACGTTTTGAACATCTTCTAGATCTTCTAACATGTCATTAAACTTTTCAAAATTTTCTAAATCTTCTGGATTGGTAATTTGGACTGTATTTTGAGGAACAAATTGTATTTCATCCACTTCAAACTCAATTTCACCTAGTGATTCTGTCAGAGCTTGCTTTGTTTTTGAATATTCAGTATTCGGTGCAAAAACAGTGATTTTTCCATCTTCACATTCTATGTCATTGACATCAACATCTGCTTCCATCAAGATTTCCAAAATGGCATCTTCATCATCACCTGCAAAAACAAAGATAGCAGAATGATCAAACATGTGCGAGACACTGCCTTGGGTTCCTATAGAGCAATTGGTTTTTGTAAAGGCCAATCGAACATCACCAAATGTGCGATTGGGGTTATCTGTTAAACAATCAACAATAACCATGGTTTTTCCTGGTCCATAACCTTCGTATCGTGCCACCGCAAAGTCTTCACCAGCGCCACCTTTGGCTTTATCAATGGCTTTTGAAATAACATGCGCAGGAACTTGGTCGCGCTTGGCACGATCAATGAGGCTTCTTAAGGCCACATTTCCGTCTGGATCAGTTCCGCCGGATTTTGCACAGACATAAATGCCTCGAGAATGTTTGCTATAAATGCGTGCATTCATGTCGGAAGTTTTTGCCATTGAATCTTTGCGGTTTTGGTATGCTCTGCCCATAATTATTCTAAACGGAATGTTCTAAAGCGCTTATTTTACTAGATTA
>JBGCFT010000109.1:0-19200 GCA_045107085.1 Marinicellaceae bacterium
GCCAATAAAATTTTCAATGCTTCTCGATTCGTATTTATGAATACAGAAGACTTTAGTTTAAAAACTGAAAGTTGGAACCCCAAATCCACAGCTGAATTGTGGATACTATCGCAATTACAAAACAGCATTGCAGACTACCGCAAGCACTTAGATAATTTCCGTTTAGATTTGGCCTCACAATGCATCTATGATTTTATCTGGAACAATTATTGTGATTGGTTTGTTGAATTAGCCAAGCCTTTATTAAAACAAGATGAAGACACCAAATACAATGTACAACATACATTATTGTATGTTTTAGATGAAGCACTTAGATTATTGCATCCAATCATGCCGTTTATCACCGAAGAAATTTGGCAAGAAATTAAAATCAAATTAGATCTTCCTAATGATAGCATTATGATTGCACAGTTCCCTGAATTTAATACTGATTTGGTTGATGAAAAATCATTCAAAGACATGCAATGGTTACAAGCCGCAGTATTGGGAGTGCGTCAAATTCGTGGTGAAATGAATATCTCACCTCGCAAACCACTGTCTATCATCTTAGAAAACACCTCCAAGAATGATTTAGATGTGCTGGCAAGTAATGAAGATTTACTTAAAACTATGGCACAACTAGAAAACATTTCTGTTTTAAAAGATGGAGAATCTGCGCCTGAATCCGCAGTGGCACTGATTGGTGATATGAAAGTTAATATCCCATTGGCTGGATTAATTGATATTGATGCTGAAATCTCAAGGATCAATAAACTCATCGAAACTGCCAATAAAGAAATCGCTAGAAGTGCTGGAAAATTAAAAAATGAACGTTTTGTTAGCTCTGCACCTGAGTCTGTAGTCAATAAAGAAAAAGACAATCTGGCCAGCAATGAACATCAATTAGACGAATTAAAAGCACAGTTAGTTAAATTAGAAAATATGTAAATCTTACTATAACTCCTCATATCAAAGATTTTGAGGAGTTAATTCAAAGCCAATCATTTGTAATAGACATAGTTCCAACAAAAAGAGTTGTAATAAATGCAAAGGCACTCCACACATGTAGCAAATGAAACCATTTTGATCCTTAAAGATAACTACATTAATTACAATCGATATTAATGATAACAATAACATTGTATAGAAGGTAAAGGTTAAAATAAGAGTGTTATACATTTTCAACCCCAAGCCAAAATGTAAGGCAACAATCAAAGTCAATAAAAGCATTATTGAATGTATAGATGCTATAAACCTGTACCACCCTTTATTTGAATCATAAACCCAAAAAGTAAGACTAACAATAACACTGAAAATTACATATAAACTATTGAAGAATAAATCACTCATGATTTCATTAACCTTTTAACAATACTTATAATCAATAATGAATTAATCATGATTTACATTCAACATAAATAATTCAAGCACCATTCCTATAACTTCAAGTGTTGATTTCCAGTACTTATTGTTAACTTGTAATCATTGCATTGCTTTTCTTCACTAACTTTATGTCCTTCATGGTAATAAAGTATTTAAATCCTTTATAATCAAACATTAATCTAAAATCAGTAGAACAAATGCTCAGCACCCACAAGTTACTTATCAATCTCAACGAAGCCCAAACTGCTGCTGTGACAACAGATTCGCAACATTCGTTGGTATTGGCTGGAGCTGGTAGTGGTAAAACAAGGGTTTTGGTTTATCGTATTGCCTGGCTATTGGCTGCAGAGGGCGTTTCCCCTTATTCAATTTTAGCAGTGACTTTCACCAATAAAGCGGCGGCTGAAATGCGCAATCGTGTCGCAGAATTATTAGATAAACCAGCTAACGGCATGTGGATTGGGACATTTCACTCTATTGCATTACGCTTATTAACCATGCATCACAAAGAAGCTGGATTACCGAAAAACTTTCAGATACTAGATTCTGAAGACCAGTACCGATTAATAAGACGGGTTATCTCAGATTTGGAACTGGATGAAAAACAGTGGATTCCTCGCTCAGTGCAAGGGTTTATCAATGATAAGAAAAACGACGGGGTTCGGGCCAATGAAATTGAAGACTTTGGCGATGACAATTCATCGACTTTGATTCAAATCTACCAGCATTACGATGACCACTGCTTAAGAGGAGGACTTGTCGACTTTGCAGAAATGTTATTACGAACGCATCATTTGTTATTAAATAATCCGCCTTTATTAGAACATTATCAAGGACGATTTGGTGCAATATTAGTTGATGAGTTTCAAGATACCAATGAAATACAATCGGCTTTTATCCGATTGCTTGCAGGAAGTAAAAATAGAATAATGGTTGTGGGAGATGATGACCAATCAATCTATGCTTGGCGTGGTGCAAAAATTGATCATATTATTGGCTTTAAAGATGTTTATTCTCATGTTAGTCAATACAAGCTTGAACAAAACTATCGATCAACCAATACTATTTTAAAAGCAGCCAACGCAGTGATTAAAAATAACGCCAAAAGATTGGGCAAAGAACTATGGTCCGAGCAAGAGGAAGGGGAACAAATCCAATATTATGGTGCATACTCAGAATATGATGAATCTGCTTATATTGCAGAAGAAATTGAAAAAATCATTGATACGGGTATTGATGGTGATCAAATAGCCATTTTATATCGATCCAACATGCAATCTCGTTTGCTTGAGGAAAATTTGCTTAAACACAATATAGATTATAAAGTTTATGGCGGTTTAAGATTTTTTGAACGCATGGAAATAAAAGATGTTTTGGCATATGTGCGTCTTATTAACAATCGCCATGATGATGTGGGTTTTGAAAGAATCATCAACACACCCACCCGAGGCTTAGGCGCAAAAACGTTAAATCAAATTCGAAATTGTGCGCAAATTAACCAAGTCAGTTTATGGGACGCATTAAATATTTGTATCAATAACAAAGTTTTGAGTACCAGGGCATTAACTTCTGTCGCAGCGTTTATAAACATGATCGATGAGTTTGATCATAATCATGATAAAGAAAATTTGAACCCGCTTTTTGATGATGTGATTGAACGCTCAGGCTTAAGAGACCATTACCAAAAAGAACCACCTGAAAAAGCCATCACCCGTCTTGAAAACTTAGATGAATTACTCAATGCCGCTGAAACCTTTGTCAAGTCTGAAGAAGACGATCAAATTGGTATGACCGCACTGGCTTCTTTTTTGGCTCAAGTCTCATTAGAAGCAGGAGAACGTAGCAGCGATAAAAATGTTCCTTGTGTACAATTAATGACCTTACACTCTGCAAAAGGATTAGAATTTCCTTATGTGTTTCTAGTGGGTTTAGAACAGGGTTTATTCCCACATCAAAATTCAATGGATGATCCAGAAAAATTACAAGAAGAAAGACGCTTATGTTATGTTGGCATAACTCGTGCCGAAAAAAAATTATGGATGACATATGCCACATCAAGAAGAATACGCGGCCGAACCCAAGGATGTGCCCCATCACGTTTTCTTCGTGAGATACCTGAAAAACTGGTTCACCAACTTCAAGGCAACATATTCACCAGTCCCCGTAAAAGTATATTTGCACAAACAGATGATTCACCATTTGCACAATTTAAACCTGGAGCGTATGTGACACATAAAATATTCGGAGAAGGAACAATTATAGAATTATCAGGACAAGGTGATTACACTCAAATTATGGTAGAGTTTCAACAACATGGAACTAAAATTTTGGCGGCAAAGTTTGCTAAGTTAACACTTTTATAATATAAATCTGAAGTAATTTACTTCAATGGCTCTAAAATTTTAAGGGCTTTTATGTAAACCCCTTTTTTAAACTTAACAACTTTGTTTACTGGATACCAAAAGTTGACCCATTTCCAATCATCAAATTCTGGTGAATCTGTGTGATCAAAAGAAAGATGTGACTCTTTTCCAATTAATTTTAACAAGAACCATACTTGTTTCTGCCCAATGCACAATGGTTTCGAATGTTTTCTTTGAAACTTTTTTGGTAACTTATATCGCAACCATCCAGGTGTCGAACCCAGTAGTTTTACATGTTCAGGTTTTAATCCGATTTCTTCATATAATTCACGGTACATGGCTTCTTCATTAGTCTCATCAGTGTTAATCCCACCTTGAGGAAATTGCCATCCGTTATCTTGATACCTTTTTGCAAAAAAAACTTTACCATTATCATCGAGCAAGATGATGCCCACATTCGGGCGATAACCATCTGCATCAATCATAATTTTTTCAATGACCACTTTCAATTTTCAGAAATACTATGGTCTAATATATTTAAACTGACTATATTCTTTCAAAAACACTTAAAAATTACAACTAAAATATTAGAATGAATTTTATTTTTATAATTTTTTACAATCCACTTGCGATATTACAATTATCTCTTTAGTATGCTGCGTACTAAAATTAACATCAATAGGAATCAAAATGAAAAAAACATTTCTTCTTTTAATACTCGCCATAGTATTGGCAAGTTGTGGAAACAAAAAAGCCGATCAAGTTGCTGGCAATTCTGAAGACAAAGTAATCTGTACAACTAAGAAAAAGATGGGCTCAAATATGCCAGTTAAAACTTGCAGAACTGTTGCCGAGCAAAAACAAGAACGTCAAAAAACTCAAGAAGCCTTACGTGAAGCCAAGAGCAGAACGGTTAACTAAATTAAGCTGATTTCTGTTGCTATCAAAAGCCCTTTTCAAATGATATTGAAAAGGGCTTTTTTTATCTAAAACCTATAACCAAATTCCTTTTCAAACAAATCGTCAAATTCTTTCCTGCTAAAGCTATGATTTTGAGTGCCTGCTTTTGCAATTTTAATACTGCCTAGTAATGAAGCAATTCTCCCAGTAGTTTGGAAATCTAAACTATTTATTAATCCATATAACAATCCCGCTCTATAGGCATCACCGCAGCCTGTCGGATCAACAATGGCATTGGCTTCAACAACTGGAATATGATAAACAGTGTTATCAGTATAAATTTCTGAACCCTTCTCACCCCGAGTGACTATCAGCGCTTTTAAATGTGATGCAATTTCTTTTGCGTCCCATCCTGTTCTTTCACATACCAATTCATATTCATAATCATTGACGGCCATCCATGTTGCTTGATCAATAAATTTTTTCAAATCATCTCCGTCAAATAATGGCATAGCTTGGCCAGGATCAAAAATAAATGGAATGCCATTCTCAACAAATGCTTTTGCATGAGTTATCATGCCATCTCTTCCGTCTGGCCCAACAATTCCAATACTCACATCATCATGATCCGAGACTTTACATTCATGTGATTGACTCATAGCACCCGGGTGAAAGGCAGTGATTTGGTTGTTGTCTTTATCTGTTGTAATAAATGCTTGAGGTGTAAACATTTCATCCTTATAGAGCACTCCAGACAATGATATATCCAATGCTTCCAAGTGTTTAGCATAGGGCATAAAATCTTGTCCAACTGTTCCCATTGGAACAGGTTGTTCCCCCATTAATTTTAGGTTATAGGCAATATTTCCTGCTACTCCACCAAATTCCCTGCGCATTGAAGGCACAAAAAAAGAAACATTAAGTTTGTGTATTTGATTGGGCAAAATGTGATTTACAAATTGATCTTCAAACACCATAATTGTATCGTAGGCTAAAGAGCCACATATTAAAGCTTTACTCATTCTATTTTTGTTCCTATAGTTTTTCTAAAATTGTTTTAACCTGAGCAGGATTTGCCCTGCCTTTGGTTTTTTTCATCACTTGTCCCACAAAGAAATTAAACATTTTCATGTTTCCGTCTTTAAATTCTTGGAATTGAGACTGGTTATTTTCTATTATATCAATCACGATTGATTCTAATTCTGACGAATCGGACACTTGAGCCAATCCATCTTGTTCAATAATCTGTTTAGCTGTTAGTTTACTGTTCCACAATTTTTCTAAAACAACTTTAGCGATTTTATGTGATATGGTATTGTTTGCTAGCTCATCTAATAACTCTGCTAATTGTTTTGGAGAAACTGTATTAGAAAAATCTTCTGAATTATTTGATTTGATTAACGCATTAAATTCACCCATTAACATATGTGCGACAGATTTTGCTGTAGCTGTATTGACTAATTCTACAGTATTTTCAAATAGTTCCGACAAAGGTTTATCATAGGCAATAATTTTTGCATCATCAGACTTCAAGCCATATTCTTTTTCATAGCGTATTTTTTTTGCTGTTGGAAACTCTGGTACAAATTGTTTTTCATTATCTATATAAGATTGATCAATGCGCACTGGCAGTAAATCTGGATCAGGAAAATAACGGTAGTCATTGGCCTCTTCTTTACTTCGCATCGAGCGCGTTTCATGTTTTTCCGCATCATATAATCGGGTTTCTTGTACAACCTTACCACCAGATTCAAGCACACCAATTTGACGCTTGACTTCAAGATTGATGGCTTTTTCAACAAATCTAAAAGAATTGATATTTTTCAATTCAGTTCTGGTTCCTAATTTTTTTTGTCCAACTGGCCTAATAGATACATTTGCATCACAACGAAAAGAACCTTCTTGTAAGTTACCATCACAAATACCTAAATGAGTAACTATGGTGTGAATCTCCCTCATATAAGCGACAGCTTCTTGGGCTGAGGACATATCAGGTTCAGAGACTATTTCGATCAAAGGTGTGCCGCATCGATTAAGGTCAATACCAGAAAATTCTGCATATTTATCATGAACAGACTTCCCTGCATCTTCTTCAATATGTGCACGATTGATACGAATGGTTTTATCTTGACCTTCAACGGTCTTAATGACTAATGAACCATGTTCTACAATGGGTTTATTTAATTGGGTGATTTGGTAGCCTTTAGGAGAATCTGGATAAAAATAATTCTTTCGATCAAAAGTGGATTCTTTGGCAATTACTTTTGCACCAACAGCCAATCCAAATCGAATGGCGTATCTTAATACTTTTTCGTTAAAAACGGGTAAAGTACCTGGAACAGCAGCCTCTAAAAAACTCACTTGAGAATTAGGTGATGCACCATAGTTCGTATCGGTTCCAGCAAACAACTTACTTTTTGTTTTAAGTTGTGTGTGAATCTCCAGACCAATAACAGTTTCCCATTGAATTTTACTCATGGTATCCCTCAGCTTTTAATTGATGGAAAGCAGTACTTTTTTGGTATTGATGGGCCACATTGAGAATTGTACTTTCTTGAAGATTATTGCCTATCAATTGAAGCCCTACAGGTAAATCTTTTACTAATCCAATGGGAACAGACATACAAGGAAGCCCTGCCAAGGAGGAAGGAATCGTAAACACATCCTCTTGGTACATGCTCACTGGATCTTTTTTCGCATTAAATTCAAATGCCACATTTGGTGCAACTGGCCCAGCTATAACATCCACTTGTGAAAAGGCTTTGGCAAAATCTTGAGCAATTAATCTTCTGATTTTTTGTGCTTTTCTATAATAAGCATCATAATATCCAGCCGATAAGGCCCAAGTTCCAATCATAATTCGACGCTTAACTTCTTCGCCAAACCCTTCAGAACGTGACCTGACATATAAGTCATTTAAATCTTTTGGGTTATCACACTGATAGCCATACCTAATCCCATCAAATCGAGACAGATTCGATGAACATTCAGCTGGAGCAATAACATAATAGGCTGACACTGCCAAATGGGCAGAGGGTAATCCTAGCTCAATTAATTCTGCACCTTGCGATTCAAGCTCTAACAATGCTTTTTCAGTCACTTTTTTTATGTCTGCGTTCAAAGACTCGATCCACTCCGTAATCACTCCAATTTTCATTCCTTTAATTGACTGGTTTATATTTAAACTGAAATCCTCTTTTGCTACTTCAGCAGAGGTAGAATCTTTGGAATCAAAACCACACATCTCGGATAAGACAAAAGCACAATCTTCTGCACTGTTTGCAAAAACACCTGCTTGATCTAAGCTAGAAGCAAACGCAACCATTCCATATCTTGAAGCCCTTCCATAACTGGGTTTAATTCCAGTAACACCGCATAAAGCAGCAGGTTGTCGTATCGAACCACCCGTGTCAGTTCCAGTTGCAACTGGAACCAGGCCTGCGGCAACCGCTACTGCTGAACCACCAGAGGAACCTCCTGGTACAAGTGAGTGATTCCATGGATTTTTAACTGCTCCAAAGAAAGAGTTTTCATTTGATGAACCCATGGCAAATTCATCCATATTTGCCTTCGCCATAGTTATCATGCCAGCTTGGTTCAAATTCTCTACAACTGTGGCGTCATAAGGCGCAATAAAATTTTCTAACATGCGTGATCCACATGTTGTTGCAATATCTTTTGTGCAAAATAAATCTTTATGAACCAAAGGAACTCCTGTTAATACTCCGTTTTTTTGATTTAAAATTAAACTTTGTGCTAATTCAATTTGAGATTTGGCCAATTCAGGTGTTGAATTGATTAAACAATTAAGATTTTTAGAAAACTTTGATTGTCTTTGACCATAGATTTCCACTAATTCTTTGACTGAAATCTCTTTTTCTCCTAATGCTTGAGCAATGCTTTTAATACTTGTTAAGTCCATATTTACTCTACTACTGTTGGGACCAAAAAGTAATCCTCATCTACTTGCTGCGCCATTTTTAACAATGCGCTTTTGTGTGATTTTTCAGTCACCACATCTGCACGTAATCTTTGTACCGCATCCATAGGGTTGGCCATTGGCTTGATGTCATCAGTTTGTGCTTCATTAATGTGATTTATCATGTCAACAACTGAGTCTAATGATGATGCAATAGAATCAATTTCTGCCTCACTGACAGATAGTTTTGCAAGAACTGCAATTTGTTCAACTTCTTTACGATTTATTAACATAAACTTTGCCTAAATAATATATAATTAGCGATTGGCATCATTTTAACGAATGGTGCAACATAATGCCATTTTTCCAACACAAACCATACAATTTATACAATATGTTTAAAAAATTCAGAAGCCTCTTTTCAAATGACTTGTCAATCGATTTAGGAACAGCCAATACACTAATTTACATGAAAGATCATGGAATTGTTTTAAATGAACCTTCTGTTGTTGCTGTCCGTATGGATCGCGGAATTGGTGGGCCAAAAGATATAGCATCAGTTGGAATGGATGCAAAAATGATGTTAGGAAGAACACCTGGCCACATAACAACCATTAGACCCTTGAAAGATGGTGTGATTGCTGATTTTGAAATGACTTCGGCAATGCTTCAACATTTTATTCGAAAAGTACACTCTAATCGTTGGTTAAAACCCAGCTCACGGGTGCTCATTTGCGTGCCATGCGGTTCAACTCAAGTAGAACGTAAAGCCATTCAAGAATCGGCTGATGAAGCTGGTGCTTCTGATGTATACCTTATTGAAGAGCCAATGGCAGCTGCTATTGGGGCAGGCATTCCTATTCACGAAGCCAGGGGTTCAATGGTTCTTGATATTGGTGGCGGCACTTCTGAAGTTGCTGTCTTATCACTAAATGGTATTGTTTATGCAGCATCTGTAAAAATTGGTGGTGATAAATTTGATGAAGCCATTATTTCCTATGTGCGCCGAAGTTACGGAACTTTAATTGGTGAAACAACAGCCGAACGGATTAAACAAGAGATCGGTTGTGCTTATCCTTCTACAGAAGTCAAAACTATTGAAATCACGGGAAGAAACCTTGCTGAAGGTGTGCCAAGAATGTTTTCAATAAACAACAATGAAATATTAGAAGCCTTGCATGAAACTTTGGCTGGAATTGTATCAGCAGTGAAAACAGCGTTAGAACAAACTCCTCCTGAATTGTGTGCTGATGTGGCAGAACAAGGCATTGTATTAACAGGTGGAGGCGCTCTGCTTAAAGATTTAGACAAATTATTGATGGAAGAAACAGGATTGCCTGTATTAATTGCAGAAGATCCTCTGACATGTGTTGCTCGAGGTGGTGGAAAAGCTTTGGAAATTATGGATGAACAAGGCTCAGATTTTTTTACTTTCACCCGTAAATAGGGATTAATACAAAGGCCAGATTATCCTATGTTGAGTCATAAAAACGAATCATCATTTGCTCAAAATAATGTGCTTCGTTTTTTATTACTTGAAATAATATGTGTCATATTAATGGTCTTAGATCACTCAGCTAAAATTGCCAACCCAATACGTGTTGCCATCTCAACAATAACCTATCCCTTAA
Source organism: Marinicellaceae bacterium (assembly GCA_045107085.1). Classification (GTDB taxonomy): domain Bacteria; phylum Pseudomonadota; class Gammaproteobacteria; order Xanthomonadales; family Marinicellaceae; genus NORP309. The sequence goes on from JBGCFT010000109.1 coordinate 10,176, forward strand.
TTAAAATTATTGAATTACCGCAAAATGCATATGAGTTTGTTTCTTCAACCGCTTCAAATCATTTTGATTTACTCAGCGAAAATGTCAGCCTTAAACAACAGCTTTCTCAAGCACAAATAGATCTGTTGCGCCTTGAAGTAATTTCGCAACAAAACACCGAATTACGCCAGTTATTAAATGCCAAACAACAATTGCCATTGAAAACCACTGCTGCATTTTTAATTAACATAAATACAGGCAGTAACGAACACCACTTCATTATCAATCAAGGTTCAAATCAAGGGGTTTTTGTCGGACAAACCGTTCTCGACTTAACCGGAGTTGCAGGCCAGGTCTTTAAAGTAGATATAGAATCAGCTCATGTGATTCTAATCACAGATAAAACCCATGCCATTCCTGTTGAATTTCTTCGAACTGGCATTAGAACTTTTATCTATGGCACCGGTAATCTTGATTCTTTAGAAATGCCAGCCATTCCACAAAGTGCTGATGTTGAAATAGGTGATATTCTTATTACCTCTGGATTTGGAGGAGTTTTCCCACGCGGTTTAAAAGTGGCAACAATAAGTGAAATCATTGATTCATCTGATCGTTCATATAGGCAAGCCGAAGCAAAACCTAGTGCTAATTTAAGCTTACTGAAACAAGTATTGCTAGTTTGGTCAGATGATCAAACTCATTCAGAAAAAGTCGGCACAGCAATCAATGATAATCTTTTAGAAGAAAAAAGAGAATAATAAATGAAAAATTATTCTTCTAAGTTAATCCATACTTCTATCATTATTTGTTTGATTCTCATGCTTATTCCATGGCAGGGATGGGCCAAAACATTACAACCTTATTGGCTGGCACTTGCCATTATTTATTGGTGTATTGAATCCCCTAAAAAATGTGGATTAATGACAGCATTTGTATACAGTATTCTTCTGGATGTTTTATACGGCAGTTTATTTGGTAAACATGGCTTTTCTATGGTCGCTATGGTTTTTCTAATTAGTAAAATACACCGTAGATTAAAAATGACATCGTTTTGGCAACTGGCTTTGATGATAGGTGCTTTGTTACTTAATGATGCCTTCATAAGAGCTTGCATTGATTGGATCTCTAATAGTAGCAGAGGCTTTAGTATTGATATTTTGCCAGTAATAACATCCGTACTCGTTTGGCCATGGTTTAAATATACGCTTGATAGATTGCGTTAACAGCCATTGACACAATGTATAATCTCAGAAATCAAATAAAAAATCCTCAAAATGAAACTAAAATCTTTAACCAGAGATTAGTGACTTCGATTGTGATTATCCTTGTTGCACTGGGACTTATCTTTATTAGATTTTTCTATTTACAAGTTATTCAACATAAAAACCTTTTGGCAAGCTCTGAAAAAAACAGAATAAAAACCTCTGCTTTGCCTCCAGCCAGAGGTTTTATCTACGATAGAAACGGAAAACTATTAGTAGATAACTTGCCTACCTATCGGCTTGAATTAATTCCTGAAAAAGTAGCTAATTTATCCAACATGTTACAAGAAATTAGACCGCTAATCAACATCAGTCAAGAAGCAACAGATGAAATCCTAAAGCAGATAGAAAACAACCCACCATTTAAACCTATTGTTATCAAAGCAAAATTATCAGAAACAGAGCTCTCTCGTTTCATGGCCAGAAAACATAATTTTGATGGGTTTATAGCCATTCCTTATTTAATCAGACACTATAAATATACAAATATTTTAGCCCATGTAGTTGGATATGTCGGAAGAATAAATGACAAAGACACAAAACGATTAGACAGCGCCACTTATTTAGGAACTGAATATACAGGCAAAAGAGGTTTAGAAAAATACTTCGAGAAAGTATTACATGGTCAACCTGGCAAATTAATAGTTGAGAGCAACGCCAAAGGTAGAATATTAAAAGCCATTGAGCAAACCTCTCCCCTTAGCGGAAAAGATATAACCTTAACCATTGATATTGATTTACAAAAAACTGCTTATAATGCCTTAGGTGACTTAACAGGATCTGTGATTGCCATTGATCCAAATAATGGTGAAATACTCGCCATGGTATCTAAACCTGGATTTGATCCCAATGACTTTGTTAATGGCATTTCTCAAACTAAATATTCACAATTAATCAATTCAATTGAAAAGCCTTTATTTAATCGAAGCATCATGGGTGGTTATGAACCTGGGTCAACGATCAAACCCTATATTGCTTTAGCTGGTTTATACTACAATATTATAAACACAAATTTCACCATGTTTTCTAAAGGTTTTTTTCAGCTTCCTAATAAAGAGAGAAAGTACCATGATTGGAAAAAAGGCGGCCATGGACTGGTAGATATCAAACAATCTCTTGGGCAGTCAGTTAATACTTTTTATTATGCTTTGGCACTTAAGCTGGGTATTGATAAAATTCATGATTTTCTCGTTCACTTTAATTTTGGGGAACTAACAAATATTGAATTACTGGGAGAAAACCCTGGTGTATTGCCTTCAAGACAATGGAAAAAAGACAAAAAAGGCACAATTTGGTTTCCTGGTGAAACAGTCATTACAGGTATTGGCCAAGGATTTTTTGTTAATTCACCTATTCAAATGGCGACATCATTAAGTATTTTAACTAATAAAGGTGTATTTTTTCAGCCGCATTTAATTAAAGAAAAGAAAATTACTGAAAAACAAATCTTCCTTGAAATTCCTGAAGTATATTGGAACGAGGTCCATGAGGGCATGATAAGCGTTATTCATGATTCGAAAGGTACTGCTCGCGCTATTCAAAACCCCAATTATTTAATAGCAGGTAAAAGTGGTACATCACAGGTTTACGGGAAAAAAGAAGAAGATGTTTATAATAAAGATCTTGAAGTACCTAAGCACCTGAGAAACCATGCATTATTTATTGCTTTTGCTCCAGCTGATGATCCTAAAATTGCTGTGGTCGTTGTTGCTGAACATGGTGCAAGTGGATCTAGAACTGCAGCACCTATTGCTGGTGAAGTCATTAAAAAATATTTAGTAGATATTCTTCAACTCTATAAAACAGAAGACTTATGATTCACAAAAAACACAATTATCACAACAAGCGTCATTACATTGATTGGTGGCTATTTATACTTATTGTGATTTTAATGTGTTACGGATTATTTGTATTGTATTCTGCTGGAGGCTGGGTACTGGTTAAGAAACAAATGATTAGAATGGCACTTGGCATGTTTGTGATGTTGTTATTGGCTCAATTAAAACCAGAAAAACTGGCAGGAATTGCACCATGGCTTTTTATCATGACCGTTTTATTATTGGTAGCTGTATTGTTATTTGGTTATGAGTCAAAGGGCGCCCAACGTTGGTTAAAGATAGGCATAAGGTTTCAACCTTCTGAACTAGCCAAACTCACTATTCCACTAATGCTTGCGTGGTTTTATCGATACAGAGTGTTGCCACCTGATTTTAAATCACTCTTTATCAGTGTATTTTTATTAATGATTCCAGTTATATTAATTTATAAACAGCCCGATCTTGGCACTTCTATTTTAGTCGCAGTTAGCGGTATATTTGTATTATTTCTAGCAGGGCTTTCCTGGAAATATATTGCATCTGGACTGGCAGTTGTTTCAACAGCAGCGCCTATATTATGGCACTATTCACTGAGTGCATATCAAAAACGAAGAGTGATGACTTTTTTAAATCCCGATAATGATTCATTGGGGTCCAGTTGGAATATTATCCAATCTAAAATTGCCATTGGCTCTGGCGGCGTTTTTGGTAAGGGTTGGTTAAATGGAAGCCAAACACAACTAGACTTTCTACCTGAACACTCAACTGACTTTATATTATCGGTTTTAGCCGAAGAGTTTGGTCTCATTGGCGTTGTTTTATTATTACTACTTTACATTGCAATCATTCTCCGGGGGCTTTACATAGCTTTTCAAGCAAAAGAAACCTTTAATCGACTCTTTGCTGGGGCACTTACCTTAACTTTTTTTGTCTATGTCTTTATTAATGCCGGAATGATTAGTGGTTTGTTGCCTGTAGTTGGTGTACCATTACCTTTAGTCAGTTATGGGGGTACATCTATCATAACTTTGATGGCCTCATTTGGCATGATAATGTCTGTTCACAATCATAGGAAATTATTAAAATCATGAAAAACTTATTATTACTTATCGCCATGATTAGTCTGGCTTCACAAGCTCAAATCAACCCAAAAACTGTAGATGAGTTTATCGTTAAGACTGCAAAAAACAATAATCTTGATGAAGAAAAAGTTCGTTCTATAATCAATCAAGCAAAACGTCAACAAAGCATCATAGATGCTATGAATCGCCCAGCTGAAAAAAAGAAAAAGTGGTATGAATACAGAAATATTTTTCTTAAACAAAAACGCATTGATGGCGGTGTAGAATTTTGGAACACTCACAAAAACACCTTAGAGAAAGTCAGCAAAGATTCTGGTGTACCAATAGAAATCATGGTGGCTATCATCGGCGTTGAAACAAATTATGGTGGTAACATGGGTAGTTACCGAGTGTTGGATGCTTTGTATACATTGGCATTTGATTATCCAAAAAGATCACCTTTTTTCACAAAGGAATTAGAAAAGTTTTTGGTGCTTTCTGAAAAAGAAAAAATTTCAGTCTTTGAAACTAAAGGCTCCTATGCAGGTGCCATGGGATTTGGTCAGTTTATGCCGAGTTCATATTTGATGTATTCTTTGGATTATAATAACGATGGGAGCCGTGACCTACTTAACAATATAGATGATGCGATTGCCAGTGTGGCTAATTATTTTAAAATGCATGGGTGGAAAAAAGATCAAGCAGTTGTGCATCTTGCCAAAACAGATACTGATTTCACAAAATTAAAAAAACAAGCTTTAAAACCATCTTTAACAGTGAAAGAATTAAATAAGTTAGGTTATAGAACCGAACAAAAATTAGATGAAAATGCCATGGTTACTTTAACTCAATTACAACAAAAGGATAACATGGAATATTGGTTTGGAATGCATAATTTTTATGTCATTACTCGATATAACCACAGTGAAATGTATGCCATGGCAGTTTATCAACTGGCACAAGAGATAGCTCAAAAGCAAAAATAAATACATATTAGAATATTATGCTTAAGTATTATTTAACCTTATTATTGACGTTATTGTGGCTAACTGCTTGTTCCAATAAACAAAAATCACAAAAAACACCGATAACTAATGAAGGCAGATATGCCATTGAACAAGATTTGGCTCCTGACTCTCCTTATTTTGATATTACAACCTTAGAAGAATGGACTATTAAGCCAGAACCAAAAAGCAGATATGGCAATCATTCACCCTACGTTGTTTTTGGTAAAACTTATTACTTATCTGATACACAAAGTGATTTTGAGCAAACAGGTATTGCCTCATGGTATGGGAAAAAATTTCATGGTCATACTACCTCAAATATGGAAATATTTGACATGTATAAATTAACCGCTGCACATAGAACATTGCCTTTACCCAGTTATGTTGAGGTCACAAATTTAGAAAATGATAAGAAAATAGTTGTTCGTGTTAATGACCGTGGACCATTCAAAAGTAAACGCATTATTGATTTATCTTGGGCTGCTGCAAAAGCCCTTGATTATGATACCAAAGGCTTAGCAAAAGTACACATTAAGCTCATCAAAGCCCCTGAACAACAATCAAAGGCTGAACAAATTGCTCACATAGCATCTAAAACAGATGGCATGAAATTTTTACAAGTAGGTGCATTCTCCCAACATGACAATGCCATGACCATAGCTAGTGAACTGAGCGAGATTACTTTATTACCTGTCCATGTTAGTAATACACTGGCCCAAAACCCTTTATACAGGGTAAGAATTGGGCCTCTAACTGAGGATTTAAATATCATTGATATTATCGAAAAAGTACATAACAGCGGCTTCAATCAAACTAAAATGATAATTGAATAGAAGAGTTGTTAATACTTAAAAACAAAAATACTGAAATTCTAAAAACATGGGATACTCACGATTTTTCTCAAGCGGTAACCTTTACAATTCATTCTGAAGAAATCCTTCATTATCATGAGCATAATAACTTTATATCAATTTTTTATGGGTTTTTAGATCAAGAATGTCCTGATACAAACATAGCTGAATATGTTTCTACTTTGATACAAAAAACTGGTCATTTATCTTTTAATGAATTTTATGGATCATTTATTGTTATTCATTTTGACAAAATCAAGCAACAATATTTAATTGCCAATGATGCAATGGGTGATTTTGCAGTGCATTTTAGTCACCTTGAAAACCACATATTGATCTCAGATTTTCCAGAAGCTTTGATTCAAAACAATACAGAAATAGACCACATGAGATTATTGCAATATTTTGCTATGACCAAAGTTCGTATTGGTGGCTGCTTTTTTAATAATATTACTCAACTTAACCCTGGTCATAGCCTAACCATAACCAATACGTCACAAAACATTAATCGGTATTTTTTTCCTAAGCAGACTATAAAAAAAACACGTGAATCAATTCAATCCTTAGCCGAGCGTTTCAAATTATTAATACAAAAAGTGATTGCATATCAAACAAAAGACCAAAAAAAAATCGGTATTCTTTTGAGTGGAGGAATGGACTCTACATTTGTTGCTGCCAATAGTTTAAAAGCTTCAAAACAAGTCAATAGTTATTCTTATGTGTTTCCTAACATGCCTGATGCTAATGAATCTTTTTGGATTGACTCTATGCGAGATAAAGGCATGGACATGCATACTTTTGCTGGAGAATCTCATTGGCCATTAAAATCTCCATGGACTATCAGTCTTAATGCACCAATTAATAATCCTTACCGTCATTTAAAATCAGTCATTTATCAACGTGCTCATTCCCAAGGTATAAAGTATTTATTAACTGGAGTATTTGCAGATCACATCTATTCAGGCTATATTTATTGGTTAGTTGACCAAATTAAATTCAAACCAATTACTGCCATTAAATCTTTATTTCAAGTGATTCAAAACAAAGGTGTGATGACTGGCCTTAGACAAGTTTCACCAAGAAAGTTTTCCAATACCATATACAATAAATCACCTTGGATGACCCACAATTGCTTATCAGAAATTAACAAACATAAGTTTAATATAATTAAAAACAATCACCCTCATACTCAACAATTTGATTTGGTTTATGGACTGTTAACTGCCCAGTCAGCCTGGTTAGAAAACGAACATGCCTACAAACACAATGTTTTTGTTCGTCATCCATTTCGAGACAGAAGAATAATCGAATTCTTGATGTCATTGCCTGCATGGATATTAGGTGATATAAATAACCCAAAAAAATTTGTTCGTTATACAGCTCGAAATGTATTACCGCAAACTATTCTAAACAGGGTTCAAACAACTACCTTAATGCCACTATTTTTTAAGGGGATTTTTGAGAAAGAATTTGAAAAACTGAAAGAAGTTCTATTGCACCCTGAAGCACAATGGCCCATCTATGTAAAACAAGATTTAATATTAAACATCATCAAAAATCCAAATCATAAGCACAAAGAATTAGATTTATTAATTTTGTGGCAATGCCTTAATTTTGAATTTTGGAGACATCGCATTAAAGCAACATCCCCAAAATAGATTATATTTTTTTATCGTATTAATTAATCATTGAGCGGCTGTGTTAATAAATTCAATGGTAAATTACTGCGATTCCATTGAGAGTTATGTTGGCTATTATTGATATTAATTTGCATTGATTCCAACGTTGCTGTTTCATTAGAAGCATCATAATTCACCCTTAAAATACCTGCACTAGTTTGTATGTTTGGTACAGTAGGACAATGCGCACAAAATGTATCAAAATAATCCATGTTAATATTTTCCGAAGTATTATTTGCACCTGTGCCTATCAACCAGTAAGGTTGACCAGAGTTATCATAAAGATAGGATATATTGACTTGTGTCTCACCTTGAGTAGCTATGGTCTTACCCCAACCTGCTTCTGAAGTGTTGTACCATAAACCTGTTCTTTGTTGCGTTGGCGAGCCTCCAAATGCAAATGATTGAATCAGTTCCGCACTAAATTGTCCATTTAACGTGCGTGTCTGAATGGCGTTATTAGCATCAATTAAAGTTGTCAATGATTGTCCTACAACATCAATAGTTGCCTCACTACTTTGAAACGGACCTTGGTAAGTTAGGCGTGTTAAATCGTATTCAGCTTGATTATTTTGCATATTACCAGATCCTGTAATATACCAAATAGGTGAACGGTCAGCTAAAGCTGTATATTGTATGAAAACCAGCCCATCATTAGCATAATGCATATCACTGCCATTACCTGGACGTTTTTGGTTAAACCACAATCCATTCACAGGAGTAATGTCATTAGATGCATTGGGAGAGCAACTATTGACAACATTACACGATCCATTGTTGCCTAAAACTGTATTCATTACTTGTGTGCCATCTTGATTAAAGCCTGACTCATAAACAGCTGCTTGCATTTGTATATTAACAGCAGTTCCACATTGAGCTGATTCAGCCACACTAAAGTCAATATTTGCGTTATGTTGCCCAGAAACAGGTAATGTACCCAAAGAAATCGTTGGTGTTTCTAGATGAAAGACAGATGTATCTCCTCCTGATCCAAGCTGATTGTTCGCATGGTAAACACAGACCGCTTCATTAATATTTATGCCATTTTGAGAGTTACATGAATAACTCAATCCATCTGCGGCATTATTACTTTGGATTCCTACTGATGAAGAGGCAGCATTAATTCCAGTTCCATTGTATTGATAAACCCATTGATTAACACTGGGATACAATATTGCTTGAAAACTAAAATTTTCGGTTGTATTTGGGGTTGACCACAAATCCACATCATCATACATAAAAACATCACATGCTAAGTTAGCGCCCAAATCTGATGGCCTTGGACAGGAACTAAAATGCTGGTGATATATCTTTTCAGAAATTAAATCATCATGTAATGGAATAATACGTGCTGAAGTGCTGGTGCCAT
>JBGCFT010000011.1:0-5562 GCA_045107085.1 Marinicellaceae bacterium
GATAGATATTTTGACCACCAGAAATAATCATGTCTTTTTTTCGATCGACTAAATATAAAAATCCATCATCATCAATACGGCCTATATCACCTGTCCTAAACCATTTTTGATGATTTTTATCATACCATGTGGCGTCTTTATTCGCTTGTTCATTGTCTAAATATCCAGACATCAGTATTTTGCTTACACCAACAATTTCACCGGCTTCACCCGTGTTAACTTCTTTATCATTATTGCCAATAATCTTAATGTCTTGTCCGGGGTAAGGTCTACCTACGGATTTAATCTTTTTGGGCATTTCTTCAGGACTGAGAATTGTCACTAAACCCCCGGTTAATCCATATAATTCAATAAAGTCTCCTGGTAACCTATCGATTAGTTCTTGTTTGATTATATCAGGCAGTGGAGAGCCACAACACATTGTGGCTTTTATAGAAGTTAAATCAAAAGCGTCATAGTTTTTTGATGCCAATAATAATTGATATTGAATGGGCACCATAGCGAAATGGGTAATTTGATAGTCTTGTATTTGTGTTAAACAATTATTGACGTCAAATTTATCAGCAATGTACATGGTTCCGCCAACTAATATTGTGTTCAAAAAAGCCACCCAACTAATATTTGAATACAAACCAAGAGTTAACAAAGTCTTTGCACTTGAGTCATATCGCAACGATATGGACATACTACTGGCCCATGCTGCTCTACTGGCATGGCTGTGAACGATGCCTTTTGGCAAACCTGTAGTGCCAGAAGAATAGATGATATTGCACTCATCGTTTTCTGTTATGTTGACTAAAGGGTTTGATGTGCTTTGATCTTTTAAAGAACTATGGTATTCATTCCAATGACTTTTAAGGTTGTTTAATGCCAAATATCCATTATCAATTACATGATTAAATTTTGATTTAATGGCATCAATTCTATCAACATATTCATCTGAAGCGATAACTGCTTTAGCCTCACAATTATTCACCATATTGATAATGGCTTCATCGTTAATGGCGATATTCAAGGGCACAACCACTAATCCAGCAGAAATAATACCCAACATGGATTCCATCATTTCATTTGAGTTTTTCATCAGAACAATCGCCTTGTCTCCAGATTTCAAGCCCAGTGATAGAAAGTAATTGGAAACTTTGTTTGTTTTTTCTCCCAGTTCTTTCCAGTTTAAGGTTTGGTTTTGATCGACCAATGCAGGTTTATTGGCCAGCCATTTACTGTTTTGCTTTAATAGTTCTGGAATTAAAACATCATTTTGTTGGAAATAAGTCATTTAATGTATGTAAATTAGATATAAATTCATCGAACGTTGAATATAATTGAAAAAACAGATTTATGCAAGAAAATAAAGCAGATGAATAAATTATCGAAATCGCCTATAATCAGTCCTTCAAAAATTATTAAAGTAAAATTAACAGTATTTCATTATGAATAAAAAATCACAGTCGACAAGTGAAAGATTATTAAATGCCGCTGAAGAGCTATTCGCAATAGATGGATTTTCAGCAGTAACGGTCAGACAAATTGCCAGAAAAGCGGAAGCCGATATATCGTTAGTTTATTATCATTTTAAATCGAAACGGAATTTATTCGAATCTGTTCTCATGCGCCGAGCTAAATTTATTAATGATTTACGACTCAATGAACTAGAAAAAATTGAGCGCAGACACATTGATGACAATCCCACCATTGAGGAAATAATTTATGCTTTTGTTTATCCACTATTGAAAAAATTGCATGAAGACCATGAGGAATGGAAGCATTATTTTGCTTTAATAGCGATGGTGAATAGCTCACCTAATTGGGGTGGGGAAATGATGACGAAATATTTTGACCCATTAGTTCATCGATTTCTTAACGCCATAAAAAGGGCCTTTCCAAATTGTGACGAAGCTGATTTATTTTGGAGTTATCACTTTTTGTCAGGAGCTTTAACTTTAACATTTGCTGAAACTGGTCGGATTGATAATTTGTCTGATGGGGCATGTAGGTCATCAGATATGAAAAGTATAATTGAGAGGATGCCAAAATTTTTAGCGGCTGGTTTTACTCGTCTTTGTTCAGATCAAAAGTAAATTAATTCATAATATAATCCAATAAATTTTCATAACAAATTGTAATAATTTTGTATGTTTAGAATATTACGCTTGTTTTTCAACGCACGTTGGATTAATATGTTCCTTAATTGAACGTACGTTCAAATAAAATCAACTTGGGACAAAAATATGAATTTAACGCATACACATTATAAGAAGAGGTACTCACCTTTAAAAAGAGCATTAACCATTGCTTTATTAGGACTTTCTACAATTACTCTGGCACAAACTTCAGATGATTCAAATGATTCTGATTCAGAAGGAGCAAAAAAAGCGGTTGAAGAAGTCATTGTTACTGCAAGACGTAGGGAAGAATCTCTTCAAGATATTCCACTGGCACTCACAGTTTATAGTGGTGTAGATTTAGGGGGTCGCGGTGTCATTGATATCACTGAACTGACTCAATCTTCTCCAAATGTAAATTTAGAAGTATCACGAGCAACCAGTTCAACTCTAACAGCTCATATTCGAGGAATAGGACAACAAGATCCTGTGGCTGGTTTCGAAGGTGGAGTAGGAATTTATATTGATGATGTGTATTTGGCTAGACCCCAAGGCGCAGTATTAGATGTATATGATGTAGAACGAATAGAAGTTCTTCGTGGACCACAAGGGACCCTTTATGGAAAAAACACAATAGGTGGGGCAATAAAATACGTCACTAAAGGATTGTCGGATGAACCCGAAGGTACGTTTAAATTATCTTATGGATCTTTCAATCAACTAGACATGCTATTAAAAGGATCTGGAGCAGTCAGTGATAATTTTAGAATAGGTGGATCAGTTGCCTCATTTCAAAGAGATGGTTTTGGTAAAAATCTATTTACTGGTGGTGAGCATTATGACAAAGATTTGATAGCGGCCCGTTTAAGTATGGAATGGGATGTATCTGATAGTACGCTGGTTAAATTTTCAGCTGATTATACAAACGATAATTCTGCCCCAAAATCAGGTCACAGGTTAATTCCTGGAGGATTAAACGGGGATCCTGTTTTAGACGATGTCTTTGATACCCGAGCAGGTATTGAAACAATTGATGCATCGAATGCAGGTCTAGATCAAAACGTAAAACAAAGCGGATTAACACTTTCTATTGTTTCCGACATTAATGATTCATGGACATTTAAATCCACAACGTCACAGCGACAAGATGATACAGAGACTTTGATTGATTTTGATAGTTTACCTACTTTTGATTTTGATACGCCTGCCATTTATGAAAATGAACAATTTAGCCAAGAGTTTCAGTTGAACTATGCTGGCGAAAGTTCAGATGGCGTGATTGGGTTATATTACTTAGATGCCAATGCGTTTAATGCTTTTGATGTGGTTTTAGGTAATTTAGGTGTAACCGCTTTTACATTAGGTGATTATGATACAGATACCACGGCACTGTATGCTGATTTTTCATTTGACTTGAATGAAAAGTGGCAAGCTTCAATAGGTGGAAGATACACCGATGATAACAGAGATGTTATTGTTAACAGAGAGACATTTTTAGGAGCTGGTTCGCCATATTTTGGTAATCTTGAAGCTATTTCAATTACAGTGCCTATTGAGGGGCTGGTTCCAACTTTTACAGGTTCAAGGTCAGACAGTGCATTTACAGCAAGAGCAAGTATAAGTTATTCTCCAGTCGATGAGCATAATTTATATGCAACCTACAGCGAAGGATTTAAAGGGGGTGGATTTGATCCCCGTGGCGCTTATCAATTTGAGGATGTGCAAAGAGGTTTTAATCCTGAGGAAGTTTCTTCTTTTGAGTTAGGAGCAAAATCATTATGGAACGATGGTTCAATTTCCACAAATGTTGCTTTATTCTTTATGGACTTTACTGATATTCAAGTTCCAGGTTCAATAGCTATTGATACAGATGGTGATGGAACAGACGATAGTTTTGCTGGAACAACAACCAATGCTGGTAAAGCTGATATTTGGGGGCTTGAGTTTGAGTCAGTCATGCAAATAAGTGATTCATTAAGTGCCAATGTGGCGTTGGGCTATATTGATGCGGAATATGTAGAATGGATTGTTGAAGGTGTAGATGTTTCAGCAGACAGAGTTTTCCAAAATACACCAGAGCTAACAGCCAGTTTCAGTCTGCGCAACGAATGGGATATGAATTTAATGAGTAGAACAGGAACATTGGTTTGGACAGGTGGTGTATCTTATCAAGATGATGTCAATCAATTTGAAATTCCTGAACCTATACTCGATCAAGATGCTTACTCATTAATAAATATGAGTCTGGTCTGGTCTTCTAACGATGACAAATATCAATTAGGTTTACATGGTAAAAATTTGAGTGACAAAGAATATAAAGTGGCTTCTTATAATTTCCCAACATTGGGTCTAGAAGGAGTTCAGTCAGCATTTTATGGAAACCCAAGACAAATTGTTGGTAGTTTTTCAGTAAATTTCTAAAATAAAATTTACTTATCCTCTCTATTTAATCAGTAACTATTGACTTAGTTACTGATTTTTTTTAAGGCAAATACATGAAATCTAATACAAATAAAAAAACCATTGTGATCAGTGGCGGTGCAAGCGGTATAGGCTTAGCAGCAGTCAGAAAATTTATTAATGAAAACTTTAACGTTTATGTTTTAGACCACAATCAAGAAGCTTTAGATAAACTCAAGTTAGAGTTAATTGATTTTAAAAATAATATAATTTTAAGAAAATGTGACATTACTAAAAGCCAAATGGTTTCTTTAGCTATGGATGATTGCATGGATCAATTTGGGTGTATTAATGCTGTATTACCAGCAGCAGGTATTGTAAAAGATGGATATTTTATCAAAGTAGATAAAGACAGTGGAAAAGTGAAAAGCCATATGAAGCAATCACAATTTTCAGAAGTTGTTGATGTTAATTTAACTGGAACATTTAATACCATTCAACAAGCAGCTATCAGAATGATAGATAATAAATGTGAAGGGATTTTATATTTAGTTTCATCTATTAACCAAGTTGGACAAATTGGTCAGTTAAATTATACCTCCACAAAACATGCCTTAGCATTGTGGCCAAAATTACTGGTAGGTGAATTTCATAAGCAGCATGTAGATTTTATTAGAGTGGTTAGCATTGCACCTGGCTATGTTAATACGCCTATTTTGAAAAATATTAAACCTGAGATAAAACAAAAACTTACGGATGATATTGCAATTGGTAGACTGATAGATACAAAAGAAGTTATTTCTACAATTTGGCACATTTGGGAAAACAAAGCGATCAATGCCACCAATATAGAAATTAGTGGAGGACATATTCAAACAGGGATTTGTAAATAAAAATCGAAATATAAAACTAAATTAAAGAGACCTTTGCTTGATTATGAAGGATTGAGAAAAAGATTTAAAAATGTGTCAATCAAGGCACGAAATGCAGCCTAATAACTAGTTATTAGCAAATTTTGAAACGCAGAGTGATGCTTTTTTAAACTTTTTATCTTCTT
>JBGCFT010000110.1:0-3076 GCA_045107085.1 Marinicellaceae bacterium
TTTTGCCGTAGTTTTAAATTGTATTGAACCGTCTTCTAAAAAAGTAGGAGTGAAATTCAGCGTTACTCCAATATTAACCTTTTGTATTGAGGAGTTTCGTTCCCCTTCAAGAGCAATATTTAATTCGGATCCTGAAAAAAAAGTCGATTCTTCGCCATCAAGTGCAATCAAAGTTGGTCTTGCAAGGATTTCATTTCTGTCATCGCCAGCATTAAATATATTCAGATTATAATTAATTTGTGGAACCGTTAAGCTCTGACTAAAAACTCGATTTGTTGACCATTCAGTATCGGTGTTACTTCTGTTTCTATTTTCAGTTAATCCACTATTAAACTGTGCAGATAACCCTTGAAGAAGATTAAATCCTTTATTAGTGGTATCGAACTCTTCTGTCCTGATTATAACAACATCCAATATAACCATTTTTGGCTTTTTGTTTTCGTTAGAAAGCTGTTGATTACCTTTAGAGCTGTTTATCAATTCAGTCTCATCAAAAGTACTATGAATGCCAGTCTCAAGTTTTTCTGAGTTAGTTTCTTTGAGTTTTGTATAAAGGCGTTCCCAGTCCTCAATTCTTTGGTGAATGATATCGACCCTACCTTGACCAGAATCCGATGCATTCAACGTCGCTAAACTTTCTTTTGCATCAAGAAACTCTCCATTAGCAGCCATAATAATACTATAGGCAGCTACAACCTCCTTAGAATTTTCATCAAGTTCCTTAGCTTTGCGAATCACATCTCTTGCTGTCGCCAAATCTTCAGAAAGATAGGATGCTTTCGCCATAACATACATTAAGTCAACGTTTTCAGAATTAAACATCAAGGCATGAGCAAAACTGTCTTGGGCTTGTTTGTATGCACGTTGTTTCATGAAAATGCGGCCTATTTGAGCTGAAGCCAACCAATTGTTAGGATCAAACTTTAAAGCCAATTCGTAACCCAACTTTGCTGATTCTAATTTAGATGGGTCAATTGTTTCTGCAATCAAATGATAGGCAAAACCATTAAAAAATTGATAGTATGAATTTTTTGGATCAAAACTCAATGTGCGGTTAAAAGCTTTTGAAGCTTTTTCAAATTCTTCAGCTTGCAAGTAACTCAGCCCTTCTCTTAAAAATGTAAATGCTGATTTGTTTTTGGTCAGGTGTGAATTCACCACAATATCAGAAATTAAATTATCTAATTGCGATTCATTTTCTGAACTCGAGCGAATTGATTGGGGGTGATGTTTACTACAACCTGAGATAATTGTTAGTGCGATAATTGTAAATAATACAATTAATTTTGAATTGATTAATTTCATGATGGAATCCCCCTTTCTTTGATGTATTTATTAGTTTTTATTGGCTTATCAACAAAAAAACATGGTTTTATTAATTTGTTTTTTCATATGTATCAGGTAATTTTATAATACAATAATATGATAAGAGACTTTTGTATCACCTTGGTTAACCTTAATCAAGGTGATACACGTATATTAAAACTCAAAATTTTATTATGGTCCAAATGATTTAGCTACAGAATAAATAGTCCTTATGTTTCCACCACTTGGTTTGTAGGATACTTTTTTTGAAGCTAGATTAATAGTTAACATATTTTGACCATCTGCTAGAGTAATTAATGAACCATTTGCTATAACAGTTTTAAATAATCGTACTTCATTTTTTCCCAGCATAAATTCTACCCAAACATTTGATCCTGGTAAGAACATAATTTCACCAACATATTTATTCGGATTGTACAAATCACCATAATGTACTGATAATACTCTAGTACCATCTGATGTTTCGTTTTTATAAACAACTGCCATTTTATCTTTAAATGACTCGTATGTAGTGTATACAGCCTCCATGGTTGCAATCTTTATGGCGGTTGGATTAGGGTTCTTGATGCCTAATGTGCCTCCGTTACCCGTGACATTAAATCTTCTGGTTTTCCAACACCCGTCTTGTCTAAGTCTAGAGTTTTCCCAATTACTTGGAACTAACTCATTTATATTGAAGCAATAACCACTGCCATTTTCATCGCCAAATACTTTTATTTCTTGTTCTTTATCATCAGAACACCAATTAATATATCTCGAGTAAGGTCCTGCTCTTGCAGCTACTCCTATCAGCCCACCATTACATTCAATTTTACCATGCCATTTGGATATCTTTATATTATCTGCAAAAAAGGTATCTACACCATTGGTATCGATAATAAAATGAGTTAATTCTGTTTGAGACTTTGCCTCTGGTGGTATTTCTATTACAAAATCTACATCAGTAATACCATTATCACAATTACTGCTATTTGGGGTGAATTTGTGAGTTGCAAAATTCTTGTCTTCAGAATAAAAATCAACAGTGATTTCATCTTGAGAACCACTTCCATCCCAATCTGAATGATTACAATCTATGGATACTGCATATCCAAGCATCATATTTTTATCATCTCCAATGTAATTTTCTGTAGGTACAGTTTTGAAAGTAGGTGATGCTAGCATCATGTCATTTCCACATTCATTAATTTTTTTAACTTTTAAAGGGTGACTCGTTAAATGGCCTGTCTCTTCATCAAAAGAAGGCCCTCCACTTATTATGTATGTTGGCATTTTGTCACATCTAAATGGCCAAGCATAACCAGCGTATTGTCCCCACATTTTCACAGGTTTAAATCCAGCTCCTCCACCAGCCAACTCAGTGCGCCAGTCTAGTCCACCATCTCCTGGTTTGAAAACAGAGTCTCTGTATTCGTTTGATGCTAAAATATCGTCAATGATTTTTTTAGTTTCTTTCACTGGTAACGTCATACCAACCTTACCTTCAATTAAAGTCCCTCCTTCAGAATCAATAATCATTTGATAAGCAAGGGTTTCTAAACTATCAAAAGAAAGCTTTGCAAAGTTTTTCAAAGTTCGATTGCTGCCAAAATTAATCAAAGAAGTCCCTAGTTTAAGAAAAGATTTCTGAGCAATAAAATCAGCGCTCTTTGCAAGTGCCAATTTAAAAGCGACTTTCACTCCCACTTCTTTAATACTTTCTTTCAAAACTGTTAAATAGGATAATCCTCCACCTGTCACAGCTGTTATA
>JBGCFT010000111.1:0-7614 GCA_045107085.1 Marinicellaceae bacterium
GGCACTTTTACAGCCAATGGAACAAATATCAGTTTAACAAGCGGAACAGTAAATGCCGCAAGCACTTGTACCATTAGTGTCGATATCACAGCCACACAAGGCGGAACATTCAATACCACAACAGGTGATTTCACGTCCTCTGCTGGTAATTCTGGCGCCGCTAATGACACACTCACTGTGGATGGTGCACCAATTGTCACTGCTCCAGCAAAAATAAATACTGAAGCTACAGCCAATCTAACAGCAGTTGATATCGGAACAGCCACAGCAACTGACTTAGTTGATGGTTCGCTAACACCAATAGCTGATAATTTAGGTCCTTATCCAGTAGGCGAAACCCAGGTGATTTGGAGCGCAGCTGATAGTAGTGGAACAGTTGGCTCAGCGATTCAAACCATTATCATAACTGACACAATCGCACCACTAATTACATTGATAGGTGAGGCAACAATTGATTTGATTATTGGTGATATTTATTCTGAACAAGGGGCAAGTGCCCAAGATTTGGTTGATGGCGATATCTCATCAAATATAATCACAACAGGAACAGTGGATACGCAAACAGTTGGAACTTACACAATTAACTACAACGTCAATGATACAGCCAATAATGCCGCTCAACAAGTCACTAGGACAGTAAATGTTGCGGGTACTTATTTTGTTGGGGGTGAAGTCATTGGTTTATTAAAAGACAATTACTTTGTGCTTAAAATTAATGGTACTGAAGAAAAACTCATTACAGAAGATGGAGTTTATATTTTTCCAACGCCATTGAATGACGGTGAAAAATACTCTGTTATCATCGATTTCGAGCCCATTAATCCGATTCAACCTTGTGAAGTCAGTAATTCAATGGGAATGGTGTCGACTGAAAATGTGACAGATGTTAATGTGACTTGTGAAATGGGTATGGATTTGATTTTTAGAGGAAGTTTTGATTGATGATCATAATCAAAATCTAGGAAGTCTCTATTTTGAACAACTTTGGTTTCTTAAGTATTGCTTAAAAACAAGTTTCCATGTTTTATCTGTGATAAATCTTCAGGGTTTAAATTCTTTAAATCATTAATTTTATTGATAAGCTGTACCGAATTAAAGTATTTAAAAATGAAATCTTTGGCTAAATTGATATCAAACTCTCTTTGCTTAATATGTTTGGGATTCCATTCTAAAATAATTTTAATGCTTGGGTTATTTTGAATTATTTTTTCAGCACCAATTAAAACATGTGGTTCAGAACCTTCAGTATCAATTTTTATAAAATCTATCTTCTTATCTTTAAGGAGTTTATCCAATGGTTCGGCTTTGACTTTGGCTTGTTTTTCTGCCAGTCCACTCATGGTTTTTGTTACAATTCTGCCACTGCCATCTCTATTTGAGTTCCAAGTGAGAGTAACTTCCTCTGATTTTGAATAAATGGCCAATTGTTTGGTTGTTGACCTTTTCAAAAAAGCATTGATGTCTATTGAATCAACTAATAAAGCATAAACATCAGGATTAGGTTCATAACTAAAAACATGTCCTTTTGGTCCGACTAAATGACAAGCCAATAAAGATAAAAAACCAACATTAGCTCCAATATCAACGACTACATGGTCTTTTTTTATGTACTTTTCAAAAAGAAAGCAAATGGCTGGTTCTAGTTTTCCATGAGAAATTACGCTGTAGGTTCTGATATTGCGAGTATTTAATAAAATGCGTTTACCAAAATATGTTAATCCCATTCCAATGTCATCATATAGGGGCGTAAAACAAAAGGGCTCGCGTTTCATATTTAAACTCTATTCAATATCAAGGGTATATTTTAATCTATTTCTAAGCATTTTAGTTTAATTCGTGCCATTCAATTGATAATTGGAACCGAATGCATTGTAATTCAAAAACTTTTTATTTTAACAAACCTAATTTTTGCTCTTGAATTATTATCTAGAAAATTTATTGCCTCTCATCTTCATTATTTCAATGTTATTGGTTGTGGCATTTTTGATCAAGAGTTTTGCTCGGTTGCCAAAAAACATTACAGTGCTGTTTTTAGCACAACCCTTTGTCGCTGCCTCTGCACCCATCATGGTTTTTATAGGGTCGATAGTTGCTAAAGATATGGTAACTGATCCATCTTTTGTGACTTTGCCTGTGGGTTTATCAGTAGCAGGAACTGCCAGCGCGACCATTCCAGCTGCTATGTTAGCCAAAAGATTGGGGCGAAGATATGCCACAATTTTAGGTTTGTTGAATGTATTTTTTGGTTCAATTTTAGCGGGTTTTGCTGTCTTGTATTCTTCTTTTGTACTATTTTGTATAGCGGCATTCTTGATTGGATTAAGTACAGCATTTGTTCAGCAATTACGATTTGCTGCAATTGAGAGTGTCAATAATGATCATGATATGAATAAAGCTTTATCGATTCTCATGTTTGCAGGTATTTTCTCAGCCATGATCGGACCTGAAGTAGTCATGCTTGGTAGTAATATATTTTCTAATTCAATTGGTTTTGCTTCAGCATTTTTTATTTTGTCATTGATGAGTGTCATCTCTATGATTATTATGTTGAAATTTACCAACGTTACGATTGATAGTTTAGTGATGGGTAAAGCAGAGCGGCCTTTAATCACCATAGTTAAACAACCCATATTCATTATTTCTGTCACAGCAGCAGCTTTGAGTTATGGTTTGATGAGTTATATCATGACTTCTACACCTTTAAGTATGCATGAAGTGCATGGACATTCTTTATCAGAAACCAAATGGGTCATTCAATCTCATATAGCTGCGATGTTTTTACCCTCTTTATTAACAACTTATTTGAGTCGTAAAATTGGTATTCGAAATATTATGATTATAGGAAGTGTAATGTTTGCGGCTGTCATTGTGATAGCTCAATCAGGGCATTCTGTTTTGCATTATTGGTGGGCATTAATCACATTAGGTGTTGCATGGAATTTCTTGTTCTTTTCAGGAACTTCATTGTTACATCACAGTTATGAAGATCATGAAAAACATAAAGTACAAGCTATTAATGATTTTAGTGTCTTCAGTTTTCAAGGAGCATCCTCTTTAATGGCTGGTTGGGTTCTCTTTAATTACGGATGGATGGGTGTTGTTTATTCAGCTGTGCCATTTGTGATCGTAATGTTTGTGATGAGTTTTTATTTTAGCATAAAAAGAAACGCATTAATTAAAACAAATATTTGAATAATTCTATGGTTTCAAAAAGAGTTAATTTAAAAAGTTATGTATCAACAATCTGCTAAGTGTTTTTAATTCAGTGTTAAAGACCAATCAATCTTTTTTCTTTAGCTTTTAGCTCTATTTCGGCTGATAAAAAACAAAAATATACCTGATAAGGCTGTAATCAAGGCAATGATTGAAAATATTTTTACTAACCAATTTCCAAAATCATCACGGCCTTGATAATCCATGGTATGAAGCATCCAAAAAAAATCAAAGATTCTCCACGAGTTGTGTCTTACTGATGTTAGTTTTCCATTTTCTTCAGAAATATAAAAAGTTGGTGATCCAGTATAATCAAATTGAATAGCCCAAGCCGGTAATTTTTTGCCTCTGTATTCGTGATGATTGCTGGTTTCTGTAATCAGTTGTATGCTTTGAATCTCAGCCTCAAAATTGGCATGATTTTTTGCAATTAAAATG
Organism: Marinicellaceae bacterium; assembly: GCA_045107085.1. Lineage (GTDB taxonomy): Bacteria > Pseudomonadota > Gammaproteobacteria > Xanthomonadales > Marinicellaceae > NORP309. Next base: position 3,652 of record JBGCFT010000111.1, read on the forward strand.
GCTTTTTGTTTGGAAACATTTTTGTGTGGTAATCCTGTAAAACCATTGATTAAAGCCGTATTTATTTGCTGGCTATTTGTTATATAATTTATTTTATAAACTGGTTCTTCTAAAATATATATCAGCTTCATATCTTCTAGAGAGCTAAAGTTTTGTATATTATTTAATATGATTTGTGGGGTAAGAATTTCTGATTTTGGTTTGTTATTTAACGTTTTTTTTAAATGATCGCCATGTATTTTATCAATATCATTCCAAGTAAACCAAATACCGCCTAAGGTCCATGCCAGTAATTGTAAAGAAACTAAAAGCCCAATATATCTATGGGCTTTTCTAACAATAAGTTTGTTGTTCATGCAAGACTTTATTTATTGAGCATAAACCATAAGCTTTGAAAAAAACCGGTTTTTATTTCTTTATCGTCTAAGTGGTGACGCTCAAAAAATACCTCTAATGCTTGGACTTCACCTTTATCTAACCAAATGCCTTGGCAATCATGACAGGCGTCAACCATTATTTGTGAGCAATAGCCATGTTCTCTGCGGTCCATTTCAATTGACTTGCCTGATTCTTTGCATTTTGGACATTCTAAAGGTGGGCGAGATTCTTCCAAGGCTTGCATATATGACTTGTTGACTAAATCAGGCATTTTGGCTAATTCAGCATCGTAGTTTTTGCCTTTATTGGCTTGAATAGCGGTGAGTTCCCAACGGTCTAACCACATGCCATCACATGTTACACATTGGTCAACTTTAACCGCTCTTTCGTATTCTTTTTCTTGTAATTCAGTATTGTCTACCGGACATTTCATATTATTAACTTAATTTTATTATAAAAAACCATTTTAACTTACAAGCCAGCTAAAAGTCTTCATAATTATCTAAAAATATAAGGTCTTTAATATCATTGACAGCTGAAAGAGCATCAATTTTCCCCCAGCCAAATGTATTATTAGGTATTGCAGAACCTAATACACCACTGCATGTTTGTTGAGTAGAGAGTGCTTGAGAAGACCTCAGAATGACATGTTTTAATATTTTTGGTTTGCCCGCCATCTCTGGATTAGCAGAAATCATTAAAGCAGCCAATCCAGCCACATGAGGTCCTGCCATACTTGTTCCGCTACTAAAACTATAATCACCATTGAGTGCAGCAGATCTGATAGAACTTCCAGGTGCTACTATATCTGGTTTAATGCGATTACTGCCATCAACGGTCACAGCACCTTGTGAACTAAATGAAGAAATTTCATCATCAACTGTTATAGATCCAATGGTTAAAGATTTATGATAGATGGCTGCTGGCGAGACTACAGAGTTACAACTGGGTCCGCTATTTCCAGCAGAGACTACCACTAAAATTCCTGCATCAACCACATTATTGACGACAGATTCTAAGGCGTTAGCTTCAATGCAACCCTCAGATACTGGACAACCCCAAGAATTGTTAATAATATGAGGAGCCTTGTTAACATTAGGGTTTAAACCTTGTATATCAGTTGGTTCTAAGAAAAATTGAAAGCACTCTGTATAGGTTGCAGGGGTTCCATTACCAATATCCATATTTCTACAGCCTATCCATTTTGACTCGGGAGCCACACCAATTTGATTGCCCTGTGCATCATCACCGACTATTGTTCCCATGGTATGCGTTCCATGACCATGGTCATCACAGCTGGCAGGTTTTTGTGCTTCATCTAAACAATCAACCAATGGATTACTGATGGCATCATGCCAAGCATAATTGTGATTGACCGTCACTCCATCCCAGCCTGCATATTGATTTTTAATTGATTTGTGGTCCCATTGGTAACCAGTATCTTGCCCTGCAACCAACACATTTTGGCCCTTGATGCCTAGTTCCCAAACTTGAGGTGCATTAATGTGACTAATATTCCATTCTATGGCTCTTGCAGAGTTTGTCGTGGATTCTGTTGTTGTTTGGATTGTATCCAGTTTCTGCTTTTGGTTGCTAAATGCTTTTTTAATGTGTTTTGATTGAGTTAGCGTATTAATTTTGTCACTGTCTATAGTTGCCCAGAAAGAATTATTTATCCAATAGAATTTATATTCATTTGTTAAGGATGACAAAAGAGGCTTAATGTGAGTTTGACTGTACTGTGCATTATTCTTTAGTTGTTGAATTGTATGTTTTAATTTTTCAATTCTACCTGTGCCTGAAAATGGCTTGAGCGGTTTTTGATTTTTTAATAAAACATAAATTTCAACTTTATCACTCAGTTTGATTTGTTTGTTTAGTTCACTGGAAAGTTTATGATTAGCAAAACTTTGGGAAGTATTGATAATCATAAACAGTAAAATTTGGACTTTGATAATATTCATATCAAAGTATTATAGCGTTTTAACCATTCTCTAACAACTGTCTCAAATCAATAATACCAGCATTGGCTCTGGATATGTAAGATGCCATGACCAGTGAATGATTAGCAAATAAACCAAAACCCGATCCATTAAGTATTGTAGGTGTCCAGACAGATTCCTGTGTGGCCTCCAATTCTCTTATGATTTGTCTTAACGATATCATGGCATTCTTTTTTTCAAGAACACCTGCAAAATCAATTTCTATGGCTTTCATTAAATGAATCAGTGCCCACGTAGTGCCTCTGGCTTCGTAAAAATTATCGTCAATTTCAAGCCAACTGGTTTTTACTTTCAGTTCACTGGGTCGATAAGTCGATTGAGTAGCCGCAGAGTCTCCACTTAAATCTGTATTGAGTCGATCTTTTTCTACACTGGCACTGAGCTTTTGTGATAAACCTCCCAATCTTTTTTCAACCAGATTAAGCCATGTAACTAAGTTGTCTGCTCTGGCATAAAATTGGGCATCTTCCTGATTTTCATCACCTAATCTTTGAAGATATCTGTGCATGTCTTTCATGGCATCTTGGTATTGACCTTCTGTGGTAGGTAGTACCCATGAATTGTTGTTAAAATGAAACTTGGGATCAGATTCTTTTAAATCTTCATCCTCTAATGATTGACTTTGAGAGCGGCTAAAGTCATTTCTTAAGGTTCGTGCCATATCTCGAATTTGGACCAAAACACCGTATTCCCAATTAGGAATATTATCCATAAAGACTGAAGGTGGTAATTTGTCATTGGTTAAATAGCCACCGGGCTTTTCTAATAAAACCTTAGAGATTTCGAGTAAAGTTGCTGTTGTTGTGAAGCCAGTAACAACTCGATGTCCATGCAGATCAGCTCGTTTGGCTACAGATTTTTTTACGTCAAACATATCTGGTTTTTGATCATAATAAAACATCAAAATAATATTGGCTAAAATGAAAATAAGTGCAAACCACTTAAGGACTTTTAATTTGCTTCTTTTGTTGTTTGATTTGTTTACAGTGTAGCGTTTATCTGTCATGATTTGTGTCTCTATAAAGTTAAAGTTATTTTAGCAAATCTTATTATTTTTATCATGTGCCAATAGTTATAATGTTGAATAAAACCTCGCTTGCATCATATAAAAATATATTTTCTGTGGCTATTCCAATGATACTCTCTGCCATCAGCATTCCCATGCTAGGGATTGTCGATACAGCCATTCTTGGTCATTTAGATGATCCGATTTATTTAGCGTCAATCAATATTGGTGCAACCATATTTAATGTGATATTTTGGGGATTTGGGTTTTTAAAAATGAGTACAACCGGTCTTGTCGCTCAATCCTATGGAGCCAATAATCAAAACAAAGTTGATCAACAAGTCACCCAAGCCTTAATCATTGCTGTTTTAATTGCCTTAATTTTACTTTTGTTTCAAAAGTGGATAGGTGTGATTGCCCTGAGACTAACATCAGAAGGTGGTATGGCAGCACAAATGGCGTCCCAATATTTTGATATCCGCATATTGTCAGCACCTGCTACCTTAATAATATATGTCTTGTTTGGTTACTTTTTAGCCATACAAAAAGCAAACACAGTATTAATTATTATGTTGG
>JBGCFT010000112.1:0-19354 GCA_045107085.1 Marinicellaceae bacterium
GGATTGAGAAAAAGATTTAAAAATGTGTCAATCAAGGCACGAAATGCAGCCTAATAACTAGTTATTAGCAAATTTTGAAACGCAGAGTGATGCTTTTTTAAACTTTTTATCTTCTTTCACTAATCGAGCAAAGGTCTCAATCAGTTGAATTAATTTAAAATTTTGATCAGTTGACTTCTGATACAAACCCAATGAAATGATTTCATTTTGTGACAGCAATGTTGATTGGAGCGTTTTAGATGATTCAATTGAATCAGGCGATAAATAGATATCTTGATTATTCCCCAATGCTTCTGCTTGCTCATTTGATCGCTTAATAATACTACCAATTCTATCAGCTGTTGCTCGGGCAATAATCATATGAGATTTTTGCGCTTGATCAATTATGGCCTCTTTTGAACTATTAATTTGATACCATGACAATAGGAAAGGCAAAGATTCCACTAAAAGCAAGCTCAAAATAACCCAAAATATTAAAGACCTATTTTTCATTTAATTACATTGATTAAAACCAATGCGTATTCTAAGTGAAAACTAGCTGATCAATTGCAAACTAAGATAAATTATAGTTGGAGTAACAGTCCTGATGAAACAAATAAGTAAAATTAAATTTTAGGTTATTTTTACATTCAATTTTAAGTCATCGGCAAATTTAGCTCATGCTCTTTGGCACATTTTTTAGCAATATCATAACCAGCATCAGCATGACGCATCACTCCTGTTGCTGGATCATTCCATAAAACTCTTTTGATTCTTTCATCTGCGTCATGACTGCCATCACAGCAAATAACAATGCCTGAATGTTGTGAATAACCCATTCCTACTCCTCCGCCATGGTGCAATGAAACCCATGTGGCGCCACTGGCAACATTAAGCATAGCATTCAATAATGGCCAATCTGATACCGCATCTGATCCATCTTTCATACTTTCGGTTTCACGATTTGGGCTGGCAACTGATCCTGAATCCAGATGATCACGACCAATAACAACTGGAGCAGATAACTCGCCATTGCGCACCATTTCGTTAAAAGCCAGTCCTAATTTATGACGCAGACCCAATCCTACCCAACAAATACGAGAGGGCAAACCTTGGAATTGAATGCGTTTTCTAGCCATATCAAGCCAATTATGCAAATGAGGATCATCAGAAATAATCTGTTTCACTTTGGCATCGGTTTTATAAATATCCTCAGGATCACCAGATAACGCTGCCCAACGAAAAGGTCCAATGCCCCGACAAAAAAGTGGGCGCACATACGCTGGCACAAAACCAGGAAAATCAAAAGCATTACTTAGTCCTTCATTGTAGGCTTCTTGGCGAATATTATTACCATAATCAACAGTGGGTATACCTTTACTATGAAAATCCAACATTGATTGAACTTGTACGCGCATGGATTTTCGCGCTGCTTGAGCCACCAATTCCGGATTATCATGCGCCTGTTTTCTCCACTCTTCAACAGTCCAATTTTGCGGTAAATAGCCATTCACTGGATCATGCGCAGAAGTTTGATCGGTGACTAGATCGGGACGAATGCCTTTTTCATAGATATCAGCAAACACATCAGCTGCATTGCCTAACAATCCTATAGATATCGCTTCACCATTTTTTAAGGCAAGATTGAGCATTTGCATGGCTTCCTCAATTGAGTAAGCTTTTTTATCGACGTAACCCGTTTTTATTCTAAAATCAATCCGGGTCTCATCGCATTCAACAGCAATCATACAATATCCTGCCATGGCAGCTGCTAAAGGTTGAGCGCCTCCCATGCCTCCTAATCCACCTGTGAGAATCCATTTCCCTTGAGTTTTGCCATTAAAATGTTGTCTTCCTGCTTCTACAAAAGTCTCATACGTCCCTTGCACTATGCCTTGTGACCCAATATAAATCCATGAACCTGCAGTCATTTGACCATACATCATCAAACCTTTTTTATCGAGTTCATTAAAGTGATCCCAATTGGCCCAATGAGGGACTAAATTTGAATTAGCAATTAACACACGAGGTGCGTCTTTATGCGTAGTAAAAACACCGACAGGTTTACCAGATTGAACCAGTAATGTTTGATTGTCTTCTAATTGTTGCAACGTTTCTACAATTTTATCGTAACATTCCCAGTTGCGTGCGGCCCGTCCAATGCCCCCATAAACCACCAGTTCTTCTGGTCGTTCAGCCACTTGAGCATCCAAATTATTCATTAACATTCGCATTGCCGCTTCAGTTAGCCATGATTTACAAGTTAAATTTGAACCTGTCGGTGCTTTTATATTGCGTGTATTATCTACTCTATTACTCATATATATCTCATTGGTTGATTTTCTCATTATTCTCTTTGAAACGTGACAATAAATCTTTATTTTTTAATCCAGTTATGGCCTTATCCAGAACAACATCTAAGTTAGCGCCAATTTCATCTGATAAATTTTGATAGACTTTTGTTAATGAATTTTCACCTAATAAGCGTGCTTGTTTAATACCAGCATTGGTTAATTCATATACAATTCTGCGTTTATCATTCTGATCTATTTGCGAACTGATCAAGCCGAGTTTTTCTAACTTGGGCAGTTTTTGTTTGACCAATTGATGTGATTGACTTAGACATTTAGCTAAATCTGTCACGGACAATGCTTGACATGCGTATAAAAAATGTATGATTGAACATGATTTCACTGGCACAACGATACCCAAAGAATCATATATTGGCTTAATTTGATCTTTAATTAACTGACTCAAATCTTCAGCTTGTTTTCCAATAAATGAGGGCTTTAGTTGTTTCAGTTGCTGCGACATGCATTCAATACATTTTTAAGAAGTATGACAATAATATCGGAAATTACTGATTTATGCAATATATTACATAATTCAATAATATAAAAACAACTGTGATATTCAAGCCATTCAGTGTACATTGTATCTTTTACACAAATGAATTTGTATGAGCTCTTTTTATTGGTATGATTTGGAAACATTTGGCATCAGTCCAAAACTTGATCGCATTGCCCAATTTGCAGGAATTAGAACAGACCTGAATTTGAATGTTATCACAGAACCTGACATGTTTTATTGTCAACCCAGTGATGATCTCTTAGTTGACCCAAGTGCCTGTCTGGTAACAGGGATCACACCCCAAGAATGTGAGCAAAAAGGTCTGCTTGAGTGTGAATTTATGGACAAAATCAATAACATTTTCACTGAAGCACACACCTGTGTAGTGGGTTATAATTCCATTCGCTTTGATGATGAGTTTATTCGGTATGGAAATTACCGTAATTTGATTGATCCATATATGCGTGAATGGGCCAATGGCAATAGCCGTTGGGATTTAATTGATTTGGTACGAGCTTGTTATGCTTTGCGCCCTGATGGCATTAAATGGCCCATGCATGAAGAAGGAAAGCCCAGTTTCAAACTAACAGATTTGACAGAAGCAAACAATATGAAACATACTGCGGCACATGATGCCCTCAGTGATGTTGAAGCAACCATTCAAGTTGCTAAATTAATTAAATTAAAACAGCCTAAATTATTTGAATATTGTTTGAGCTTAAGAAAGAAAAACCTTCCAAAAAGCCTACTTAACTGGCAATTATTAAAGCCCATAGTTCATGTATCAAATAAAATTCCAGCCAACAGAGGGTGTTTAGCGATAATGCTTCCATTGGCTATTCATCCAACCAACCCTAATGGTGTCATTTGTTATGATTTAGCCTACAATCCTGATGAGTTATTTTCACTTGAAGTTGATGAAATTCAAGACCGAATTTTTACGCCGCAATCTGATTTACCTGAAGAATTTGAACGCATTGCACTCAAAACCATTCATATAAATAAGTCACCAATAGTAGCTCCCTTAAGCGTATTGAAGAATGTGGACTTAGAACGGATTAATTTAGATTTTAATGTCAATAAATCTAACCTTGAAAAATTCACCTCTCAGGCCAGCATTCTTTCAAAAGTTCAACAGGTTTTTGAACACAAGTTTGACGATGATGGAGAAGATGTAGATGGACAGTTATATTCAGGCTTTTTCACGCCTCAAGATAAACAAATATTCAACCAAATAAAAGACATGCCAGCACAAAACATATTAAACAGTCCTCTGAATTTAAAAGATCCAAGAGCCAAAGATCTCATATTTAGATATGTTGCAAGAAACTATCCTGAAGTGTTATCAGATGAACAAACCTCAAGATGGCACAAAGATATCAAACAGCGCATGGCGATTAGATTTGGTGAAAATGCTGAAATGTGGTTTGAAAACCTAAATTTAATAAGAAAAACAACAAATAATGAACAGCAATTAAACATTTTAGATGCCTTAGAAAACGATACTTTAACAAAAATTTCTAAATACTTTTAAATTTGCGATATTTTAGGTTTTATAAGATCTTTGTGTTAAATTAATATTTTTTCTTAAATTGGTTACATGAAACTCTTATTAATACTTTTATTTTTAAGTTTTAATGCTTTTTCACATCCGTTTACACCTTGTGACGAAGAAACAGGGATGGCTGATATCTACCCTTGCTCTAAAGTTGATTTGATGCGACGCGTGCATTTTGAACACATGGGCGGAACCGTTAATTCCAGTGGCTCAGATATCTGGGGTTGGACTGACCCAGATTCTAATAGGGAGTATGCTATAATGACTTTGGATTCTGGCACTTCTTTTGTTGATGTTACTGACCCCAAAGAACCTATATATTTGGGGTTTTTAAATACAGCAACAACATCAACGATCTGGAGAGATGTTAAAACGTACCAAAACTATGCTTATATCGTATCTGAAGCCAATCAACACGGTTTACAAGTGTTTGACTTAACACGATTAAGAAACATCTCTAATCCTCCAGTTCAATTCACACAAGATAATAGATTAACATCATTTGGTAGTGCGCATAATATTTTCATTAATGAAGATACAGGGTTTGCTTTTGTAGTTGGAGCGCAAACTTGTAATGGTGGATTGCATATGTTTGACCTGAGCGATCCCGGCAATCCCACTGATTCCGGTTGCTTTAGTGCTGATGGATATACTCATGATACTCAATGTGTGAGTTATATTGGACCAGATTTAGAACACAATGGCAAAGAAATTTGTTTTAATTCAAATGAAGATACGGTAACTGTGGTTGATGTTACCAATAAAAATTCTCCTATAATTTTATCTAGAACCAGTTATTCAAATGCACAATACACTCACCAAGGTTGGTTAACTGAAGATCAAAGATATTTTTTAATGAATGATGAATTAGATGAACAAAGACTTGGACACAATACAAAAACCTATATCTGGGACATGCTGAATATAGATTCACCGCAAATTATTGGATTCTATTCTGGTCCTGAAAACTCAATTGATCATAATTTATATATTAAAGGCAACCATGCTTACTTAACCAATTATACCAGCGGCTTAAGTGTTGTTGATATTACTGACATTGGTAATGGCAACCTCAATGAGGTAGCAAATTTTGATACTTATGTACCAAATAATAACGCCACTTTTGACGGTGCTTGGAGTAATTACCCCTTTTTTGAAAGCGGTAATGTTATTTTGAGTGATTCTAATTCAGGGTTATTTATATTAAGGCCCAATACTTGCCCTACACCTACTTCAGGACAAAATATAGCTGCTGAAGCAGTTGCAGATAACAGCATCAGAATTAATTGGTCACAAGATTTAAATGGTTCAGAAAGTTACAGTTTATTCCGATCTGAGGGTGGCTGTGAAGCCAACAATTTTGTTAAAATAGCAGACAATATTACAGCTGATGAATTTACTGATTCTAATGTTACAGGAATGGTACCTGTTGGCTACAGAATCAGTAAGTCAGACAACTCTAGTCAATGTGTATATGAAACTTCAGCTTGTGTAGAAACCCAAACAACAGGTATGTGCACAGCGGCACCAGATTTTTCAGGAATAAACTCTGTGCAAAGTAGCAACACTTCAACATGTGGCATAGATTTGCACTGGAACAGTGCCAGTTCATATTGTCAATCTAATGTCAGCTATAATGTCTACAAATCAGCAGATCCTTCATTTGAAGCCAATAAAGATACACTGGTTGCGGCAGACCTTACGGATACCGATTGGCATGATTCCTCTGTCATCTATAATGAATCAGTTTACTATTTGGTCCGTGCTAAAGATTTAAACAACCAAAATCAAGACAACAATGTGGTTAAACTATCATCAAAAGCAGAAGGCGTGTTATCAGATGGTGATTGGATTGACGATGCAGAAGTGCAGAACAGAGGATCAAATAAAAATGCATTTCATGTCGGCTGGGAATTAACGACACAAAGGCAAAATACTGGTGAGAGAAGCTATTGGTCTCAAGCCAATAACAGCACTTGTAATGATTTGATTACTGATACCATAAAATTAACGGCTAATGAAAACTCTGTTTTAAGCTTTTGGACTGCCTATGATATTGAACCGGGTTCAGATGGTGGCGTTGTTGAAATTTCAACTGATAATAATCTCTGGCGTTCTCCAATAATGAACCCTAACTACCCAACTGTTTTTAATGACAGTAATGATAAGTGTTCTTATGATGCCGGTACTCCTTCATTTTCAGGTACTGACTTAACTTGGAAAAAACACAGCGTTGATCTATCCGAATACCAAGGCAAAGAGATTAAAGTTAGATGGAATTATTCGACCGATGAAAGTAATATAAATGAAGGCTGGTACCTTGATGATCTCAAAATAACTCACACACAAACTGCTGCAGCTTGTATAACAGCCGAAATTCCTTCTATACAGACTGGATTATGGTATGACAGAAATAAAAATGGACATGGATTTGCGATAGAACCCGTAGGCCGTGATAATTTATATTACACCTTATTTTATTCATACAAAGATGACGGAACACCTGAATGGTATTCTTCATTAAGTACCTTTGAAAATGGCACATTAAACATAAATTCAGAGAGTAATTCTTTATTAAGAACCAATTATAATTTCTCAGTTGATCCAGCTGTCAATAGCCCAATTGTTATAGATAAAAGTGTAGGAACCAATATTCTATCTATAAGTTTTGATAGTGAAAATGCTGCTCAATCAGAATTTTGCAATGGAGAAAGAGGAGATATTTTGGCATTGGCTTCATGGCAATTAGGTGACCAACAAGATACTTGGTGTATTGAGCCAATAGTTTCAGTAGAAAATACACCATCGCCTAATTTTGGTGGTACTTGGTGGGCTGGATTTCAGGATGCGGGTTGGGGTTTATCGGTATCATTTTTAAATGACACCCTGATTGCGATTGTTTATTATTATGACAACAATGGCAGACCTCGATGGGCTATTGGCCAACAAAATAATTTTGAAATAGGCAATGAAATAAATCTCGATTTATTTCAAACTGAAGGATATGCTCGTGATGCCGAAGCAATAGAATTAAACAACAGAGCTGTTGGCACACTAAACCTCACATTGAACAGCAACACACAAAATATCGAAACAGATGGTTTTTTATCTATTGATGTGACATATTTTGGCATTGAAGGCGGTAACTGGAGTCGCAACAATGTACCCATCACCTTATTTACTCAACCCCAATAGAAGATTCTTATGATTAAAAAGATAATATTTACATTAACATTTATTTTTGTATTAAGTGGCACATTAAATGCGCACCCTTTTACACCATGCGATGAAAATGGCATGGCTGACTTTTATGAATGTGACAACATTGACTTATCTCATCGCATACATCTTGAAACATTTGAAGCAGATTCTGGAGCAGATATTTGGGGATGGACGGACACAATGACAAATAAAGAATATGCTTTAATGGCCCTTAACAATGGCACAGCGTTTATTGATATAAGTGATCCAAAATTTCCCATCTACTTAGGTAAACTTCCAACACATACAACCAATAGTCTATGGCGAGATGTCAAAACTTATGCAAACCATGCATACATTGTGTCTGAAGCAGGAGGGCATGGGATGCAAATATTTGATTTAACTAAACTCAGAAATGTTGTTTCTCCTCCAGTAGTATTTTCTAATGACGCCCATTTTTCTGGGTTTGGAAATGCGCACAATATTGTCATCAATGAAGCAACTGGATTTGCATACGCTACAGGAACTGGACGTGGCAACACGGGCACATGCGAAGGCGGACTTCATATGATTGATATATCATCTCCAACCAGCCCAGTTGATGCGGGATGTTTTAGTGATGATGGTTATACGCATGATGCACAATGTATAACTTACAACGGGCCTGATACTGCCTATGCGGGCAATGAAATTTGTTTCAATTCAAATGAAAATACATTAACAATTGTTGATGTAACAAGTAAAAATAATCCTATTCAAATTTCAAGAACTGGATATGCAGGTTCTCAATATACGCATCAAGGTTGGTTAACAGAAGACCACAGATATTACATGATGAATGATGAATTAGATGAGCAAAATAATGGGCACAATACTAAAACTTATATTTGGGATTTGGTTGATTTAGATATGCCTTTGTTAAAAGGTTTTTATAGTGGCCCAGAGGCATCAATAGATCATAATTTATACATCAAAGGTAATTATGCTTATTTGACAAATTATACCAGTGGCTTGAGTATTATTGATATAACCGATATTGGAAACAACAATTTCCAAGAAGTCGCCAAATTTGACAGCTATCCAGACAATAATGGAGCATCATTTGATGGAGCATGGAGTAACTATCCTTATTTCGAAAGTGGAGCAGTAATTATGAGTGGTATTGGTGAAGGATTATTTATATTGGATCCAAAGATTTGTCCACAAGAAGCGGCAACCAGTGGTTTAATGGTTCAAGCCAATGGGGACAATAACATTGATTTAACCTGGACCAATGATTTAGGTATTGATGAAACTTATAATGTTTATCGATCTGAGGGCGGTTGTTCAGCAGATAACTTTGAACAAATTGCCAGCGGCATCAATACTCCTAATTTCAGCGACTCATCAGCATCTGGTGATGTCACAATAGGTTATAGAATCAGTAAAGTTAATGCCACTGGTGAGTGTGAAACTGATCGCTCAATTTGTATGGAGACTACTACAACAGGTATGTGTACAGCAGCACCAAAATTTAGTGGTGTTAATTCAGTAGATAGCACAAATGCAACAAACTGCGGCATGGATATTAAATGGAATAATGCCAACAGTTATTGTAATGCTGGAGTGTCTTATGATATTTACAAATCCACTGATGCAGCTTTTATTCCATCATCAGAAAATAGAATTGCCACAGCAATCAGCGCTAACCAATTCCATGATCCTGTAGTTCAAGACAGTACTGAGTATTACTATCTGGTCAGAGCTCAAGATGTAAGCAATCAGTCACTGGATAATAACAACCTTAAACTTTCTGATACAGCTGAAGGCATCATTGGTAATGGCGATTTTTCAGCAGGAGCAGAAATAGGCGATTCTGGTTTTGATCAAAACCGACATGTTGGTTGGGAACAAGTTGACACACGAGCTAATTCTGGTGAAAGAAGTTATTGGTCACAATCAAACAGCAATACCTGCAATGATCTATTATCGCAAACTATATCTTTAACGCCTGGAAAATCATCGCAACTGAGCTTTTGGACTGCTTATGAAATTGAACCCAGATGGGATGGCGGAGTAGTGGAAATTACAAACGATGAAAAATTATGGAACTCTGTCACTTTAACACCAGGTTATAATGACACTTTCAATGACAGCACCGATGCTTGTGGCTATGAAGAAAATGAACCCGCTTTTTCAGGTACGAACTTAAACTGGACGCAGCATTCTATGGATTTATCCAGTTATCAAGGGCAAGATATTAGAATTCGTTGGAGCTATTCAACTGATGGATTTGAAAATGGAGAGGGCTGGTTTTTAGATGACATATTGGTCACAAACACACAAACTCCAGCCCAATGTATTGGGTTAGAAGATTTAATCTTTAATAGTAATTTTGATAATTAATCATTTTAGAGAGGTTTGCATAACTATATGGAGAAAGAAATAATAGAGAAAAATTCTTCTGGATAGAATTTGATTCCACCCATCCATGGGTTCCACCCTTCGGGTTGTCATGAAAAAACATTCCAGATGTTTTTTTCACGTCAGCTGCGAAGCGGTAAGTATCATGGATGATACGCATCAAATTTGATAAATTGAGTTAAAATTTACGTGTAATAGCTCGCTATTGCCATTAATTTTAGCGATAAGTTGATAAATTTAATCATTTTTTACTCTTCATACTAGTTATGCAAGTTCTCTTTTATAATTGATTTTGAATGGGGTTGAATTGTAAAGCTATGTAAACATTTATTGACAATATTAACCTGCACCTCAAATATATTGTATGATAACTCTTAGTTAGCTTTTATAAATGGCTAACATTTATTAATTTAATAGAGGAGATGATAATGGAAAGTTTAATTCCAATGCTAATTAATTTAGTCAGTGGTGCTGTCGGTGGAAATGTTGCAGGCAAGCTATTTAAAAACCTAAATATGGGTACTTTGTGGAATTCTATCGCTGGCATAGTCGGTGGTGGGCTTGGTGGCCAATTACTAGGTATGCTTGGAGTGGGTGGCGGTGGATCAATGGATTTGATGGGAATACTGCAAACAGTGGCATCTGGTGGAGTTGGTGGCGGTGTCTTAATGGCTATAGTTGGTATGATTAAGAAAATGATGAAATAATTATTATTAACACCAGTTTAATTAAAACCAATAAAAAAGCCCAATTAACTTATTGGGCTTTTTTTTAATTAAAAATCATGAATCAACTTAGTCAATAGATTTATTCCATTCTGCTACTCTATCGGAATTGGCTTCTAACACTGTAGATGCATCGCCTTCAATTGAGATGGACTTAATTTCATCACCACCCGTAATTGAATTAACAACATCCATATCTGCAGAACTTTCAACCGCTCCAAAAACAGAATGCTTACCATCTAACCAAGGTGTCGCTTCATGGGTAACAAAAAACTGAGATCCATTGGTACCTGGACCTGCATTTGCCATAGAAAGTACACCAGCCTTGTCGTGCTTGAGAGAAGCATCAAATTCATCTTCAAAACGGTAACCAGGACCGCCTGTTCCAGTTCCAAGAGGACAACCACCTTGTATCATAAAATTAGGAATTACACGATGAAATGAAACATCGTCATAAAATCCTTGTTGTGCTAAATTTACAAAATTTGCCACAGTAACTGGTGTTTGTTTATCGGTTAATACTAAATTAATGTCACCTTTATTGGTGTGAATTACAGCTTTTAAAGTCATACTTTTCTCAGTTATATATTAAATCTCAATCTATATAAGGGCATAATACAAGAAACCAAGTCAGGGTATGTTGACAATTCTTTATCTCATAAATTAATTGTCTTCAGTCCACTTTTGTCCATTGACATAAACTTTTCCACTACCGCCATCAATTAACTTAAAAGTACCAGATAAATCATCAACATTGATTGAACCAGATCCATCATCAACAGTTAAATCTCCCAAGATATTTTTCAGTTCCATAGATCCAGATCCATCATCAATGATCACATTGCCATCCACTCCACTGACTTTGAGACTGCCTGAGCCATCATCAATTAAGACATCTCCAATAATATTTTCTAAAACCATAGATCCAGAACCATCATCAATTTCAACTTGGCCATTGATATCATATACTTTCATACTTCCAGAGCCATCATCTATAAATAAATCAATAGTATTTGGCACAGTGACATCCAAGTTAACTTGAATATTAGGGCTCTTAAAATTAAATGTTTTCTTGTTAACAGCTTTCAAAGTTGCTTTAGAACCGCTGCCTTCCAAACTAAAAATCATTTTATCCTCAAAGGCTTCTTGTAACTCTAGCAAATCTGAATACGCTTTTGATTCAATTGTTGCTTCGACAATAATTTCATTGACATCAGCGCCTTTTATTTTTAAAGACCCTGAACCAACATCAACATCTAAATGTTTAATACCTCCAGCATTGAGTGCTAAGCCTTTTTCAAAAGACACTTTGTTTTTTGCATTGGCTGAGAAATTAATCAATATAAAAAGACCAAAGATTACGATGAATTTGTTTAATGGATTTGTCATGTTGTGCTCCTGTAAATTAATTTTTGTGATTTCGAACCTCTCATATATATGAGAATTATTCTTAAATTTATCTTTAAAGAATATTTAAATAACTCATTGGAGCAAAGAATGTTACAAATTAAGTTTGAATAATACAAATTCTCATTATAAAATAATTGTATGAATGAAGAAAATCAACAAAAACCCTTTTTCACAAGTTTAGAAGCAAGGGTCATTGCATGCTTGATGGAAAAACAATTGACCACGCCGAACAATTATCCTTTGACCTTGAATTCCTTAATGTTAGCTTGCAATCAAAAATCTAACCGTGAACCAGTGATGCAATTAACAGAAGGTCAAGTTGGACATACAGTTAACACCTTAAAAGATCGAGATTTACTAGAAATTGACTATTCTGGACGAGCCAATCACATTAGTCATAGAGTAACAGGTACATTAAACCTGAATAAGAAAAAACAAGCCATTTTAACTGTTTTAATGGTACGCAATCCCTTAACACTCAACGATATTAAAGCACGCACTAATCGAATGGTAGAATTTGAAGATTTGAACGAAATTAATGATTATCTAGAAAAAATGATTGCTGCTGAAATACCATTGGCCTCACGAATTAATAAAACAGTTGGTTCAAGAGAAGACAGATATACACATATGCTATGTGGTGAAGTCAGCAACACTCAAGAAAACAATAAGAAACCTGACAGAATTGGTCAACGAATAAATATTACAAAACAAAACAAACTTGAAGATCGTTTGTCCGCATTAGAAAAAAAAGTAGAGAAGTTGATGGAACTGTTGGATTGATATGAATGCTATCGAATGGCTTCAAGCTGGAAATATGATCAATGTTAATGGCAGAAATTTATTTGTCTATGATTCAAATTCTACTAACCAAGACAACAAGCACACCCTCTTAATACTGCATGGATACCCAACTTGTAGCTACGATTATTATAAAGCCCTTCCTTTTCTAACAGAAAAATTCAGAGTTATTATTCATGACCATTTGGGCTTTGGATATTCGGATAAACCCAAAGACTTTTCATATTCTTTGCTTGAACAAGCACAATTTGCCATCAAACTTTGGAATAAATTGGGCATAGAACAAGCTTATCTATTAGCGCACGATTACGGTACAAGTGTGGCGACAGAAATATTGGCTTTAGAAAACGAAGGAAAATTAACATCGATCAAATTTAATTCTGTTACGCTTTGCAATGGCAGTGTTCATATTGAATTGGCACAACTCAGGCTTATACAAAAATTATTACTTAATAAATATACCGGTCCAATTATCGGTCGATTAAGTAATAAAAATACCCTTAAAAGAAATTTAAAAAACATATACTTCAATAAAGAAAAAATAGACCAACATGAAATAGATTCCATTTGGCAAATGATGGTTCATAATGACGGTAAAAAAATTATTCACAAAACTACTCAATATATCAAGCAAAGATACATCTATTGGGATCGTTGGATAGGTGCTATCAAGTCAACTGACTTAAGACTCAATATACTTTGGGCAAAAAATGATCCGATAGCAGTACTAAAAATTGCAGAATTACTTTATCAAGAATCTAAAAATTCATATTTAAAAACCCTTGATAACTTAGGCCACATTCCTATGTTAGAAGATCCTGAAACATGGTCAGAAGCTGTAATTAAAATAATTCATTCAAAACAATAGAAAATTGGCAAGTGAATATTTCTGAAAATTTGAGATTATTAAATGAGTATGTTATATTATTAGTACTCACTTGAGTTTGGAGCAATTAAATTTGACCAGTTTATGACATTAAAAAAACATGTAGAAAATACGGAATGGGACAAAACATGAAAATAACGCGCAGTTTTATTTTAATAATATTAGTAATATTAACAGCTTCTTGCGGTGGTTCAGATCCAAAAATCACAAAAATAATTGTCAAAAGTGATAGCTTAGGAATCTTGCTTGATACTTCAGATCGAAGCGTCATATCAAAACTAGAAGAAATATTTTACGAAAAAGAAGAAAAACCAGATGGTGGACCAGATTTTAAATATTTTATCGATTTAACCATAGATAACAATCGCGAAAGATGGCAATACAGTATTGAAGGTTATATTAGAAATTTTGATGATGGACATACCATGATTTATAAATTAAGAGATGTACCTGAATTTAATAAAATTGCTAATATTAAATAAAACGATTAACCTATCATAAATTAATTTAAGGTCGTTATCACAATACCAGAGAAAACGGCCATTCCAACCCAATTGTTATTCAAAAATGCTTTGAAGTAATTGTCCTTATTTCGACTTCTTAGTAGCTTATTTTGATAGACAAACAATCCAATAGTAGCCAATAAAGCCATATAGTAATAAACATCTAATTCAAGTTTTCTTCCTAATAGCAATAAAACCAGCATCATTAAACCTTGAATAATATGTGTGATGACAATGTCTAAATCTCCAAAAAGTATTGCTGTTGACTTCACTCCTATTTTTTCATCATCTTCTCTGTCTACCATCGCATAAATTGTATCATAGGCTGTTGTCCAAAAAATATTGGCTATAAATAATAACCAAGCAACAGCTGGCACGGTTTCTTGAATTTGTGCATAAGCCATTGGTATTGACATACCAAAAGCTATGCCTAAATATATTTGAGGAAGATAAGTATACCGTTTCATAAAAGGATAAGTCACTGCAAAAAATGCAGCAACTAATGCTAGTTTTATGGTCAATGAATTGAGAAAAATTAACAACAAGACAGACATTATCATGAGCACAACAAATACAATCCAAGCATTGACTACTGGTATTTTATTTTGAGCCAACGGCCTGGTTTTTGTTCTTGATACTTTGGCATCAAATTTTCTATCTGCAATGTCATTGATAACACAACCAGCAGAGCGCATAAGAAAGACACCCAAAGAAAAGACAATCAAATATTTGATTGGTGGAACACCATCTGCAGCTAACCATAATGCCCATAAAGTAGGCCAAAGCAACAATAAAGTTCCAATAGGTCGGTCAAAGCGAATGAGCTTTAAATAAGGATCTGCTGTAGTCAGAATATTTTTAAGTGACATTATTATGCTGTTTATTATTTATTTACATTGCGTTTTATTCTAACATTAGCACTCTAAATTTATCATTTAATTTTATGTTTAATATTGTTTTATTCGAGCCTGAGATTCCACCCAATACTGGAAATATTATTAGGCTGTGTGCAAATACTGGTGCTCAATTACATCTAATCCATCCTTTGGGTTTTGAAATGAATGAGAAAGCTTTACGTAGAGCGGGATTGGATTACCATGAATACACCTCTGTTAATGAGTATGATAATTTTGCAGACTTCATTCTAAAAGCCAACCCACAACGACTGTTTGCCTTAACGACTAAAGGCAGTGTTCATTATTGTAAAGTAGATTATTTGCCCGATGATTATTTTATTTTTGGACCAGAAACACGAGGATTGCCTGAAGACCTGATGTCTTTAGACTGTGTCACACATAAAGTCAGGTTACCCATGTTAGCAAAATCTCGCAGTTTAAACCTGTCAAATACAGTAGCTATCATGCTTTATGAAGCCTTGAGGCAAGTAGACTTTAAGTAACCTAACTTCAACCTTGCTTTGATACTTTTCAAAGCAAGGTTGAGTTCGTATCACTTACTCAAAACTACTTTTAAATACTTCATCTGGTGTTGATCTAACTTTTAGATTACGCACACACCCATAAAATGGAGATCCAGACGAATTATCAGCAGTGATAAAACCTAAATCATCTTGAAATGTTATTAATTCTGGCAACTCTTGGGAATGAACCAATTGTTGATCAATGTACATTTCAGCTTGGCCATTATCATAGGTAATCAAACCATGATGGTACAATCCATCCAACGTTAGTACTGTATTAGTCCAAGTAATATTGGTATTAAAATTATTAAATTTGAAACCTACTCTGCCAGTATTATCAATAAGAATCCCTATCCAGCGTGCAAGATGCCCACCCATAATGACAGCTTTAAAAGGCGAGACATCATTGGGCAATGAAAAGGCAGTGGGTTTAAATTCAATTTCTACTTCAAAATTATTAATATCAAATACCCTTAACTTTGGAGTCCTTAGTCTTTGTGTTGCCAGATTTCCATTTTTATTATCCCAAACTCCATCTTGACAAAGCTCTACTCCATTTCCTGGTGGTGCTGGAGCAGGATCTCCTAATAAAAAAGAATCTGTTTGTTTGCCAGTATCATCTTCTAGATCATCAATTAATGGATAATCCGCAATCAGTTCAACGCCTTGAGAATGCACTCCAAAAGCTAGAATCAATAGTAGTATGAGTAAATTATTTTTGTACTTTATATTTTTCATATTATCTCTCTCTATAATTTATAAACCAGGCTTTTAATGGGATTTCTATTATTTAATGCTTTAATTAATCTCAATTAAATGAGAATTAATAATTGAATCATTATAGAGTGGATCTCATTAAGAAAAACTCTCAATAAAAATCAGTTTTTTTAAATTATTTTTGTGAAGGGAGATATCTAAAAAAATATTTATTTGCATTGTCAATATAAGATAGACCAGTGTCCTCGAATATCAATGAAAAAATATAAGGATAGTTTTATTTTTTTGAAACTCTTAATTGCTCTTGAATATCATTGAGTTGCTTGTGAAGAGTTTCTAAATTCACTTCTTTAGAATTATCAGCGAGATTTTTTTCTATACTTCTTTCTTCGTCTAGAACATTGACTACTATTCCAATGACCATATTTAAAAAAGCAAACGCTGTAAAAAATATGAAGGATAAGAAATAAGACCAACTGAGTTTGTATACAGTCATGGTTTCATACATCACATCGGTCCAATCCTCAAAGGTCATGACCCTAAATAAGGTCAGCATACTAATGGTAATATCACCCCAAAGATTGGGGTTAATTTCACCAAAAAAAGTACTACCAATGGCTGCATAAATATAAAATATTATAAACATCAAAAGCATGACATACCCAAGCTGAGGCATGGCTTTTATGAGTGAATTAACCAAAACTCTAAGTTCTGGAATAATTGAAACCATTCTTAATACTCGGAAAATCCTTATTAGTCTTCCTAACAGTGCCATTTCACTGTTGTCTATTGGTATTAAGCTTATGACAACAATAAGCGTATCAAAAACATTCCAGCCCTTTTTGAAAAATTGAGACTTACGTGGTTCTGCAATAAACCTTATAGTAATTTCAACCAGGAATATTATGGTGATTACCCAATCCAGAATTACGATTAATTTTAGTAAATCCGAAGAAATCTTATAAGTTTTTACACCCACAACAAGTGCTGAAAATATAATAATAAACACCACAAAAAGTTCAAACATTTTGTTTGAATTCAGTCTTTCAGAAAAAGATTGTAGCTTTTTAAATGTATTTGTCATAATCAAAGTTTTAATAAAAAAAAGGCGTTAACTCTAGAGCAAACGCCTTTATAAATGGTCATGTAGTTTCTTAAGTTTTCTTATGCTTTGGCTTCTTTTCTGGCCTTAGCTTCAGCAATAACTTCCTCTGCTACATTATTAGGACATGGATTATAATGTGCAAATTCCATTGAAAATTGTCCACGACCTGATGTCATTGTTCTTAAAGAACCAATATAACCAAACATTTCTGATAAAGGAACATCTGCTTTAATGCGAACAGCTGTAGCTGCTGGCTCTTGAGATTTAATCATGCCGCGGCGACGATTCAAATCACCAATCACATCACCTACATGATCATCTGGAGTAAAGACATCAACTGACATAATAGGTTCCATTAATTGTGGAGCCGCTTTTGGTAATGATTGACGGTAAGCACCTTTAGCTGCTGATTCAAACGCCATTGCTGATGAATCAACTGCATGATAAGCACCATCTGTAATGGTAAATTTGATATCCGTACAAGGATAACCTGCCAATACGCCTTCTTCCATTAATGAATAAAAACCTTTTTCAACTGCTGGAAAATATTCCTTAGGAACATTACCACCAGAAACAGTCGATTCAAATACATATCCAGAACCTGTTTCACCTGGCTCAATGATATAATCCAATTTACCAAATTGACCTGCACCACCAGATTGCTTTTTGTGCGTGTAAGTGTCTTCGATTTTGCGAGTAATCGCTTCACGATAAGCCACTTGAGGTGCACCAACTTCAACATCAACGCTATAAGTACGTTTTAGAATATCTATCTTAATATCTAAGTGTAACTCACCCATTCCTTTTAGAATTGTCTCACCAGAATCTTCATCAGTTTCTACTTGGAACGAAGGATCTTCTTTGATCATTTTACCTATGGCAACAGATAATTTTTCTGAAGCGGCTTTATCTTTAGGGCTAACAGCCATAGAGATAACTGGATCTGGGAACACCATAGGTTCCAGAGTTGCTGGGTTTTTAGGATCACACAAGGTGTGTCCTGTTTGTACGTTTTTCATACCTAAAACAGCAACAATATCACCTGCTTGGGCCGATTCTAATTCAATTCTGTCATCAGCATGCATTTCTACAATACGTCCAATTCTTTCTGTTTTTCCAGTGAAAGTGTTTAGCACTTGCATACCTTTGTCCATTCTACCTGAATAAACACGAATAAATGTCAGGGCACCAAATCGATCTTCCATAATTTTAAATGCCAAAGCACGTAATGGTCTATCAACATCAACAATGGCCATTTCACCGGTTTCATTACCATCTAAATCAACTTC
Organism: Marinicellaceae bacterium; assembly: GCA_045107085.1. GTDB lineage: Bacteria > Pseudomonadota > Gammaproteobacteria > Xanthomonadales > Marinicellaceae > NORP309. The sequence continues at coordinate 18,848 of JBGCFT010000112.1, forward strand.
GGGTTGTGGTTTAACTTCTGTTGGGCTCGGTAAATAATCAACAACAGCATCCAATACCAATTGAACACCTTTGTCTTTAAATGCAGAACCACAATATGTCGGAAAGAAATCCATTGTGTTCGTTCCTTTACGGATACACTCTTTAATTTTATCCATGCTAGGCTCTTCGCCTTCAAGATAAGCCTCTAATGCTTCGTCATCTTGCTCAAGAGCTGTTTCTATTAATTTTTCACGGTATTCTTCAACTTTATCAGCCATATCTGCTGGAACATCTTTGATTTCATAATCAAGATTACCTGATTCTTCCCAATACCACGCTTTTCTTGATAACAAATCGACAACACCAACAAAGTTTTCTTCGATGCCAATTGGTAATACCATAACCAAAGGATTGGCACCTAAGACGTTTTCAACTTGATCAACAACTCTGTAGAAGTCTGCACCAATTCTGTCTAATTTATTAACAAAAATAACACGGGCAACTTCTGAGTCATTGGCATAACGCCA
>JBGCFT010000113.1:0-12723 GCA_045107085.1 Marinicellaceae bacterium
TTCTTAACGTAATCAGCATGGCCTGGACAATCTACGTGTGCATAGTGACGACCTTCTGTTTCATACTCTACGTGTGCTGTGGCAATTGTTATACCACGCTCACGCTCTTCTGGTGCATTATCAATTTGATCGTAATCTTTGAATTCACCACCTTGAAGTTCAGCTGCAACTTTAGTTAGTGCTGCTGTCAATGTAGTTTTACCGTGATCTACGTGACCAATTGTTCCCACATTTACATGGGGTTTGTTGCGTTCAAATTTTTCTTTAGACATTGCTGTTACTCCACTTAATTTTTAATGCTATAAACACATGTATTTATAACTCATTTGTTAATTAGTTTGTTTAATTTATTTTCACTATAACTGGTGCCCATAACTGGAATCGAACCTGTGACCTCTTCCCTACCAAGAAAGTGCTCTACCGACTGAGCTATATGGGCAAAACTCTTAATCTGGAGCGGGTGAAGGGAATCGAACCCTCGTGATCAGATTGGAAATCTGAAGTTCTACCATTAAACTACACCCGCGTCACAATTTGTTAATGTGATGGTGGAGGGAGGAGGATTCGAACCTCCGAAGTCAGGGACAGCAGATTTACAGTCTGCCCTCGTTGGCCGCTTGAGTATCCCTCCAGCACAAACAAAGCAAGGCATTTTCATGGATAACAGATATCATGTCAACCTATATTTATGTTTTTTTTATTATTACTTAAATTAATAACTTTTGAACAATATTTTTTCTACAAATTTCTATTCTTCTTTTCAAGAAATGGCTTTTACCGCACTAATATTCCAATGGTTGCCAATAGTTTTGTTTGCAGGCCGCGTATTCTACCTGCTTTTCTTCATAAATGAAATCACAAAACTCAAATATTTTTGCAAATTTAGCAGAAACATTAATTAATCTTGATAATAGCGTCTCATGTTGACTAATCAAGTAGTTTAGAATACCCATTTTTTCAGTATTATCAATTAAACTCCATCTACTAAAAACCATCTCAGCAATGCTTGTTGCAACTTGTCTTTCAAACTCGCCATATTTTATGGCATATTTAACATTTTTCATGTTTACAACTTTATCTATATTGTCAACCTTGACAAGACCTGAAAAATAATAAGGCCATGAAGGCTTGGTTTTTAATAACTTACGGTAAAAGCGGCTGATCTCCTGAGTATTATCTTCATCTGTCAACAATAAAGCTCTCAGGTATAATTCTAAATTTGCAGGGTTCATTATATAAGTGTCAAATAAAAAGGAATCTTCATTCTGGAAATTCATTTTTTCATTTGTAGTTATTTGATCAATTGAGTCTTGATTTAATAGCACCCTTTTATTTTCGAACAGAACGCTTGAATTGAATATAGTAGCATATAAGTAAATCAATCCAGAATAGAAAGTTATTATCAATATTGAATATGATTTGTGCCTCATGCTTTCTATATTTATCTATTTCTTTCTCAAGCTCTTCGCTTCTGATTTTTGGAATCATCACTATTAGGATCTGCGTGATACCCATAATGACCATAATAATTGCCTTCATATTTATAATAACGGCCATAGCGGGCTTTATCAACTTTCAATCGATTCAAAGTGACTCCCACAATATTTGAGGAAACGCGTTTTAATCTCGTAATAGCGCTCTCTACTAGCTGAGACGGAGTAGACTCATGTTTAATTACAAACAATACACCATCAACTTTTTGCGATAATACCAATGCATCGCTCACTGCCATCACTGGAGCGCAATCAATAATAACAAACTTATATCTTTCCTTAAGCTTGCTCAATAAAAGCTCAAACTTTTCTGATGAAAGTAACTCCAATGGATTAGGAGGAATCATGCCAGAAGATAAAATATGCAATTTTTTTGATTTCGGATCTAAACTGATACATTCAGCAAAAGGCGTCTCCCCAGTAATTAAAGAGGTTAAACCTTTTTGATTTACTTTGCCCATGTTCTTCTTGACCATTGGTCGCCTCAAATCGGCTTCAATCAATATGGTATCTCCCAAGTGCGATAAGGAATGGGCTAAATTCATAGCAATTGTGGTTTTTCCTTCACTAGGAACCGTTGATGTTACCAACAAAGTTTTATTTTCTTTATCTGGCATAGAAAGCAATACACCGGTTCTGAGTGTACGGATAGATTCTGCGAAAGCAGACTTAGGCGCCCCAATAAATTGCATAGATGGAGAAACATCTGAATCTTTTTCTGAAATATTTGGCAACATGCCAATAACAGGAACATTGAGCTTCTTCTCAACCTCTTCACTTGACTTAAATGTATTATCAAAATGCTCAATTAAAAAAGCAACTCCTAGCCCCAATATCAAACCTACAAACAATCCAATGATTACCATTAATTTTTTATTAGGCTTATAAGGAAAACCAGGAACAACGGCTTTATTGAGCACTCGGGCATTTACACCTTGTAATGAAGCTGATTTAACCGCATCTGTTTCTTTTGATTGCTTCAAAAATGCTGCATATATTTGCTTATTATATTCATGGTCACGTTTCAATCCATCGTACTCAAATGTTAACGCACTATTTGCTGACATTTTTCCTTTAAGCGAGTTAATACCCGTTTCCTCATACTGAATCTCTTTTGAAATACTTTCATAATCTGCAAGAATTAATTCTGCAGTAGTTTTTAGTATAGAGTAATACTCATTTTGAGCCAATCGTTTGGCTTCCATTGCTTGTTTCATTTTCGGATGTTTTGGACCATAAACCAAACCTAATTTTGAAACATTTGACTGCGTTGCCGCATAGAGACTCTTTTGTTTAATGACTTCTGACTTCTCTAACAATGATGGAATTCTTGCCAGTCTTACTGGATCCATGTTTACGCTTTTAATTCGACCATACACCGATTCTAAGTTTAATTTAGCCCTTTTCAATTCACTGATTCGAGAGTTTATTTGCCCCAGCTCTTGTACAGCTAAGTCGTCACCACTTTCAGGCAGAAAAACCTTATGAAGCGACTGAAATGCCTTGAGCTCTTGTTCTGACTTAATCATTTTTTGCTCAAGTTCTGGCAATTGCTTGGAAATACTTTCACCTGTTCTTTGCTTTGCATTGATTCCAGATTCAATCACTTCTTCAATATATGATTCAGCAAGGGCATTGGCCTTTAAGGTGGCTAAATAAGGGTCATAGTCATCGAACGCAATAAAAAAAACACCACTGCCTTTAGCCTGCGTAACAGACATAGTGCTTTGGACATTTTGTATGGCCATTGAAACCAGCTGCTCTGTTGTTTTATCGGATGTATCGACTTGACCAAATCCAGGCAATAGTTTTTCGTACCATTTTAACTCTCGTGATTTTGGAGTAAATTTGTCTAGACCTATTCTCTCAACAACTCTTTTTGCTACCGGTTTAGATTTCAACAAATGGACTTGATTTGGATAGAACTCCCATACAACACCCATCATGCCATATATTTGCTCAAGAGAAGCCATACGATTTGGACGTTCTATCAAAAGACTTGATGATGATTGGTATACTGGCTTAGCTTTGATCGCCATGTACATAGCACACAGAGACGACGTGGCAATAAGAGTCAAAATAATTAACCAATGCTTCTTTATCAATACAAAAAAATCCTTTACATCAAAGGATCTTTCTTGTTTGTTGTGATTCTCTATATTAGGTTCCATGGTCACATTATCATCTATTAACCTGTGAATTAAAAGAAACTCTCTTTAATTAGTATGACATCGCCAGACTCAATTTCTTGATCCATGGACACTCTGACTTCTTCTTTTGAGGCATCACTTGATTTTGTTAAATAGATTTTCTTTTTGCTTGCACGCTCTGTTAGACCACCAGCTAAAGCTATGGCCTTCCTTACCGTTAATCCCAGTTCAAATGAATAAGATCCGGGTGAATTGACTTCGCCTTGAATAAAAAAGGGCTTAAATGATTTTACAAAAACTGTCACTTGAGGATTAATAAAATAGCCATCTTTTAGTTTGGTTACTATTTCATTTTTTATGTCATCCACTATTCTTCCAGCTACATTAATTTTATCGACAAATGGATACTCAATGACTCCAGTTGCGTCAACGGTGACATCCATAGCCAGTTCAGGCTCTCCATAAACCTCAAGTCTCAATACATCTCCAGGCGCAACATTATAGGCTTGTGAATAGCTAGCAAGGATTGTTAGAGTTATAAGTAAAAATAAAGTTTTAGAAATTTTAGATACCATAAAATATTAGTATTTATTTTGAAAGTTCTATAGTTAACAACAAGGAGTCATCTTCATAACTAAAATCATTAAGGCTCGAACTTCTATCGTAATGTTTAAAACCTAAACCAGATAGCAGCCAATCTGTAAATTGGTATTTAGCTGAAACACCATAATAATTGATTGAATCATCTCTTAAACTGCCCCTGTAGTCTTCGTCTGATTTTCCAATATTAGCAGTTGTACTAAATCTATCTTGCCAAAAATGTGTCCACCCTAAATCCACAGAATTTCTGACAACATACGAACCATTTCCATTGGTTTCATCAGTTTCTCTTGATAATGTTAGGTCAAATACAGAATAGGTTCTCACATTCCATGTCACACCTGCTTCAACAGCCAAACCTTTGAAATCATCATGCTGTGGTTCTTTAAAGTCTTTTACCAAATAACCAACCAGTGCTCTAGCGCTTGTTTTTCCTGTAGCCGCCCACTCTGCACCTAACATCAGACGCGTTTCTGTATTATCAAGAGTTGCCGTATCATAATCTATGTCGGTATGTTGAAATTGAACCAAATAATTGGTTTTTGGCGAGACTTGATGAGAATAAGTTGCACCAATGAAACGGGTATCCCTGTCTCTTGTCGATGTAAACTCTCTATTATTGTCATAAGTTAGATCCTTGACTCCTGCCTGCAAGTCTATTGTCCCTTTTGCTCCAACACCTCCATAACGCCAATTTCCTACCACACCAAAGGAGTGCCATTCATCTGGATCTAGATCCAAATTCACCAAATCACCTTGGCGATTTGCCGTACCAATTCTATCCGATCCATCAAAATACTCAGCTGATACTGACATTCTTGAGCGACTAGATGCGTTATGTCCAAGAGTTGCTAAAAGATGGTGCATTTCGAAATCGTAAGATGAATCGGCATTAAATGATGTTCTATTGTAATCATATTGTGCCATAAAATCTGTTTTTTCACCTTCAGTTTCCAATCGAACTCCAGGTGAGAATGATGTAAAGTTCGAACTTAACCTTTCATCTTCTTCACTGGTGTAAAAAACATTGTCATCATGACCATAGCTTAAACCAAGCGTTGGAAACACAGTGAAAGAACCAAGCGGCAACCCATCTTGTTGAGCAAACGCACTTCCTGTGCAAAAGATTCCAAGTAATAACAATTTATTTATTTTATTCATATTCGACCCATACACCCATATCGCCTTATTTTCGCACATATTATATGTTTTACAAACCTAAGACAGACTTAATAAGACTTACGTAACATTTTTTTACAATTATAAGCTATTTTTTAGTTTTATTTATACTTGACATTACTATTCTGCCATAAATCATGGAAATTGCTACAATTATTGTCACTATGTTAGCAGGAATTCTAGCATTAAAATCCATATTCCCATGTAAAAGCATATAAATCATTGACGAAATCACGCAAATCCCTAGGTATTTATAGAATTTACTGCTTGTTTTAAAGATGAACATAAATATTTTATAGAGATAAATAGCCAGCATCATAAGTAAAATAATACTGAACATTCCATATTCAATTAAAAATTCAATATAGTCATTATGTGCGTGATCAAAAAATGCAGTTTGTTCAATCATGCGGTGATTAACAAAAAATACTGGATAAGCTCCCGGACCAACACCAGTCAACCAATAAGTAGAATAATTATCAATAACTTGATTAACAGCCAGTAACCTGCCCTCTGCTGAGCTTATGACATGACCCAGAGAGTCTTCAGTATTTTGCCCTAGGCTGTTCATTAAATGATTGACATCCTCTGCCACAATTATTAATAGAACAATACCCAAAGCAAAAACGGATAATATTTTTTTATAGTTAACTGATTTACTCTTTTTGCTAAAAAAAACAAACAGAGACAAAAACAACAAAGCCAATAAAAATGATGCCAATCCAGCTCTAGAGTGCGTATTCCATATTCCAGCAACCATCAAAAACAAACTAAAATCTAATATTCTTATTGGATGACTTATAAAACGAATCAATCTGATTTTAAAATCCAAATGCGTCATGTTCGGTATTTTTCGTGCCAAAATCATTCTCAGGGCTAAGCCCAATATAAAACACATGGATAAAAAAGCCACCAAATGGTTTTTGTTAATGAACGTGCCAGATGCATTAACCACATCAACAGTCATGAGCTGAACTATTGTGCCGGTTTGACCGACAGAAACAAGATACATGCCATATACAGACTCAAAAATACCTAACAAAACAAATAAAATTAATACGGCTTTGATGCGAAATCTTGAGTTAATTAAAACAACTCCCAGTATAAATAATGTAACATAATACACACTCAACATCAGAGTTTGATAGGATGCATAAACATCCAAACTCAAAAAACCATAACTCAAACCTAATTCGGAATAAGCATTAGCAACCTGAGGACTAATCAAAGAAACCAATGAAATTGGTAATGGAATCAAATAAAGAAAGTTTACGAATAGCCATATTCCAATTAATATCAGTTCAACTTTCATTTTCTTGATTCGGTGCCAACTTATACATTGATTTGAAATCAATGAACAAGCAACCATAACAATGAGCAATACTGAAGCCACTATCGCCTCTAGTGACCACGCCCAAGTCCTATTAGAACCTAATGGAAACGGATTAACCACAATCAAAAGACAGAAGAAAAAGAAAAATATTTTTTGCTGAAGATTGCTTTTACTTGAATTGCTCGATAACTGATTCATGGTTTAAATATTCCAGGTTTTTCTTTCCCATAGCTTTTTTAAAATATAATAATAAGTTGCAGACAATGTCACGAAAATATAAAACTGGATTGATTCCGCCAGTTGAATTTTGAGAAAAATCACCCCCAATACTACTAACATGATTTGCAATAAAACTATACCAACCAATACTTTGGATTGCGACCAACCATGCGCTAAAAACAGGTGATGTAAATGAGTATTGTCTGGCTTGAAAGGAGATTTTTTCTTTAGAATTCTTCTTACCATAACAAAAATAGTATCATAAACTGGCAAAGCAACAAAAAACAAGGCTGTCACAGGATTAATGATTGCTAGTTCACCTTGGCTAAAATAAACCAAAAACCAGGCCAGAATAAATCCTAAAAACAAACTGCCACTATCGCCCAGAAATACTTTGTATTGTGATGACTTATTAAAAATCAAAAAAACTAAAATAGCTGCAAGAAGAGACAATAACCATAAACTTAATGAGTCATCATTTATCAATCCCATAAACATTAAGGCAGGAACAAAAAAAGTCATTGCAGCAAGGCCATCAATTCCATCAGCCATATTCAAAGCATTGATCACACCTACAACCCCAAAAACCGTAATAGGTATCGCCAAAAGCCCTAAATCTAAATCCCAATTTGGGTATAACAACTGCCCAAAAGTTAGAAGTTGCACTTCAGTAAAATAGATAATTATTAAACTGGCAAAAATTTGCACAGCAAATCGCCACAGCGCACTCAACTGATAAATATCATCTAACATACCAACTATAACCAATAAGGATGATACTAAGATCAAACAACCAAAGAAAAGTCCGTAGTTATTTGTCAGAAAAAACAAAACGACTGCCGTTAGGTAAAGTGCTAGACCTCCTACCAAAGGGACTGGATTTGAATGAATCTTTCTGGCATTTGGCACATCTACCAGTCCTGTTTTCAATGCAAAAATTCTAAATAGAAACAAACAAAAACCCATACCAATCGCTGCAATTGAAAAAACAATAAAGTTATTGGTTATGAGATTATTAATTAACATCTTTATACTTTATCATGGCGTATTTATAAATAACAGGCATTACATAATAACCTCAAAATAAAAAAAGGGTGATACAAATGACACCCTTTTTTGATAAAAAAATTCTCTATACAGAATAGAAATTATGTGTTGAACTCAGTTTTATTTACTCAGGAATTTTCAAAACTTGACCAGGATAGATATGATCTGCATCTTTTAACATCGGCGTATTGGCTTTAAAAATTTTATTGTAAAGACTTGCTTTACCATACATCTCTTTTGAAATGGCACCCAATGTATCGCCACTTTTTACTGTATAAGTTCTAAAAGTTGCTTCTGTAGTATTGGCATTAACTGCTTTTTTGGCAATTTCTGCTTTTTGCTCAATTTCGTCTTTGGGTGGTTTACCCAGTATCAAATTATCTTGAACAGAGGCCACTCCTGCAATATTACCTGAAACTAATACAGCTTTTTCTTTTTGTTCTTGATTGGGAACATAACCAGATAAAGTCACTGCTCCTGCATTAAAATCTACTTTTAGATGATCAGTAAAAATAGCAGCATCTTTTAAATGTTCAATGATTGGTCTAACAATTTCTGGTTTTGGTTCATCTTTGCTAAATAAGTCTGCACCAGCTTCAGCAATAAAATCAAAAAATCCCATGGTAATCTCCGTAAAATTAAAATTGATTAATATCTTAACAACAACATTTGTATAGGTCAATTCATTCAACTTTTTGTATCAATTGTTAACACTTTACAAAAATTTAAACGAATACTAATAATTCAATGCTAAACTATTTTGACTTTTCATAATATTTATTTGCCATATGTCAGAACATTCTCAATTTGATTTACTCAAAGAAAAGCGCTTCTTGCCCTTTTTTCTCACTCAGTTTTTTGGAGCATTCAATGATAATGTATTCAAAAATGCGTTAGGTATAATGGTTACCTATAACATCGTTGGTGACAGCAGTACATTATTAAGTATTGCGGCAGGATTGTTTATACTCCCTTTCTTTTTGTTCTCAGCTTTAGCAGGACAAATTGCTGACAAATACGAAAAATCTAAACTCATCAAAATTGTCAAGTTTTTTGAAATAATCATAATGTGTACAGCTGCATTGGGATTTTATCTTGAAGATACAAACATGCTTTTTGTTGTTTTGTTTTTAATGGGAACCCAATCCAGTTTATTTGGCCCAGTTAAATATGGTTATTTGCCACAAAAACTTAAGAAAAGAGAACTTATTGGTGGCAATGGACTGATTGAATCCAGTACTTTTTTAGCCATTCTCATCGGCACGATTGCTGGTACTTTACTGATTACCAATGATGGATATTTTGCTGTTTCACTTAGTGTAATAATGATTGCAGTTTTTGGGTTTATTAGCGCTTACAACATTCCTTTGACTCCGGCCGTTTCTTCAGAAATTAAATTAAATTTTAATATTGCCAGTGAAACATATAGAAACGTAAGTTTTTTGCCTAAAAATCGTGTTGTGTTTTTATCTATATTAGCCATCTCTTGGTTTTGGTTTTATGGCTCAATTTTTCTCATGCAAATTCAGAATTTTAGTAAAAACGTATTATTTGGAGATGAAAAAGTTGTTACTTGGTTGCTTTCAATGTTTTCGATTGGAATCGCCCTTGGTTCTTTGATGTGTGAAAAATTATCAGGTAAAAGAGTTGAAATCGGTCTCGTACCATTGGGAGCCATTGGCATGACAATTTTTGGTTGGGATTTAGCAATAACGGCACAAAACTGGCCAGCATTAGAAGGAATTTTAACGCCTACTGAATTTTTCAATCTTCAAAATAGTTATAGAATATTAATAGACATGGCTCTCATTGGAGTTTCTGGAGGATTTTATATTGTTCCATTGTACGCATTGGTCCAAGAAAGATCTGATAAAAAACACTTATCAAGAGTCATTGCAGGAAACAATATTATCAATGCATTGTTTATGGTGATAGCTTCCCTGTTATCACTGTACATTCTTAGCTACTTGAATTGGAGCATACCTGAACTCTTCATGATAACCGTTGGATTGAATATTTTGGTCTGTTTATACATTTTCACAGTGGTTCCAGAGTTTTTAATGCGCTTAGTAGTTTGGTTTATTGTTTCGATTATTTACCGTATAAAACCATCAGGAACGGAAAACATTCCAGATGAGGGGCCTGCGCTACTGGCTTGCAATCATATCAGTTTTATCGATCCTATGATTTTAGGTGGATTTATTAGAAGGCCCATCCGTTTCGTTACTTATTATAAAATTTACAATATTCCTGTGATGCATTGGATATTTCGAGCAGCAAAAACTATACCTATTGCTGGTTATAAAGAAGATCCAGAAATGTATGAAAAAGCTTTTGCAGAAGTGAAAAAAGCATTAGCTGAAGGTGACTTAGTGTGCATTTTCCCAGAAGGCGGTTTAACACCAGATGGTACCATTCAAGAATTCAAAGGGGGATTAGAACGCATAATAGAAGAAACGCCTGTTCCTGTTATTCCAATGGCGCTCAATAACCTTTGGGGAAGTTTGTTTTCCAGAAGAGATAAAAAGTTAGTCAATCGAAGACCCAGAAAATTTATGGCAAAAATTAATTTAAATGTTGGTAAGCCTATTAAACCTGAAAAAGTGAGTAAACAAATGTTGCATGAAATAATTTCTGATTTAAAAGAAAAAAATTAATATCAACTAAGCATGCTCTTGGCAAGAAAACATAAGCTTTTCGAACTTTCTGGGTTCAAAATGCCGCCATTGATTAACATTTTGTGCAAGTCTATCGGCAATCACCCACATCACAAATGGATGATGACCTAAGCCACAATGGCTGCTACTGACTTCAATATTTTGTGTGGTTGAATCTTGTTTTTCTAAACAACATTGCCAAGCTGTTACACCATCTGTTTTCGAATAGATAGAAGTGGTTGGAACTGGTGGAGCAACTTTCATATTTTTGCGCAAATGTTTACACATGTCTTTAAATCTATAGCCACTGGTTTTTTGAAACAAAATACTGGCGTGGTTAGCTTTTAAACTGCCATTAAATGGGCTGCCCAGAGTAATGACTTGTCGGGTTAATTCAGGATGCATTTTTGCTAATTCTCTGGCATAAATACCGCCTAAACTCCAACCAATCAAACTCACTTTTTGACCATGCTTTCTATAAATTTGCTTTAATCTGGCAACTATTTCGGGTCCACAGCCTTTTTCTGGATGACTTTGTTTGCCCAAATTTCTTCCCAGTTTCCACCCATAAGATTTATAACCTCTACTTTTCAGAAAGGTTCTTAATAATTTGGTAGAAAAGTCACTGGCCAAAAACCCTGGCATAACCATAACAGGGTGACCATCGCCTTTTGGGGCCGTTTGTAATAAAGGATAACTCATGGCAAAAGAGCCTGCCTCAAAAAATGAGCGGGCCTCTAATGCCATTTTAAGTAATGAAGGTCTTTTTATTTTTCTATGAACAAGATGGTTTTGGTTAATTGGCTTGGTTTCATTCATGTATTGTTATGACTCACTGTCTTTATTTTCGTTCAAACATTGTTCTAAAGTATTGGCTGATTCTCTCAGATATTTTGTAAATTTATCAACATCTGGCATTATGTTCTGTGCCGTTGTAGGGCTAAATGATAATACACCATTGTAACTCAATACAGGAATAATTAAGCCGATTCCATCAAATATAGGCGCCACACCCATATTGGCCAACATCAATCGGCCATTCATATATAAAGGAACCTGAGGACCAGGAACATTAGTAATAACCAAATTAAACAAGGGCCTATGTAACTTACTGACTTGCATCCTTGTATATAATCGTGTGGCTTGGGCTCCTAATACAAAGGGAATAAATTCTGCATAATCCGTCATTTGCTTTGCTCCAATGGCATCTTGGTAAGCTTTTCCTCTTTGAGTATTTTTGTGTAACTGACGTAATTGGTCAACTGGATCTTCGAGGTTTGTTGGCAATTGGATTAACATGGCAGAAATTTGATTACCCATGTCTTTGCCTTCTTTTTGCGTTCTTGTATTAACTGGAACCATGGCGACCAATGGTTTATCAGGCAATTCATCTTTTTCAAGTAAATAACGACGCAAAGCCCCTGTACATATCGCCATTACAACATCATTCAAAGTCGAGCCCTCTACTATTTGTCGCAAGGCTTTGACACGATCCAAAGATAACAAAGCAGAATTCCATTTTCTTCTGGATGAGACCGGTTTGTTTAACATTGTAGTTGGCGCATTAAAAACGGTACGTGGCACATCACTTGGCTCTACTCTGGAAATTTTTCCAGCAGTCCAAGAAGTCTTTGCAGTTTTCATTAATAATCCAGGTATTTTGAACGGGCTTTTAATGAGGTTAACATAACTTTTTGTCAATAATTTAATGTTGCCAGGGATTGCTTCAGGTTCACGATCTTTTGCTTTAGGAATTTTACGGGGTTCAGGTGAGACATCAAATAACAAGCTCATTATTTCTGCACCAGAAGCTCCATCTATGGCTGCATGGTGGATTTTACTGATAATAGCAACGGAGCCTTTCTCTACTTGCGGTATAGATTCTAAACCTTCTACAAATATAAACTCCCACAACGGCCTATTCCTATCTAAAGGGACACTGATCATTTTTGAAGTGAGTTTACGTAAAGCTTTCCAATCACCTGGTTTAGGCAATGCCATGTGTTGTAAATTTAAATTGATATCAAAATCTGGATCATCAATCC
>JBGCFT010000114.1:0-27635 GCA_045107085.1 Marinicellaceae bacterium
TATTGGAAATGATGATTGGAACATTAATTTAACACAAGGCATGAATTCTAGTCATGCATTTAATACTTCTGATGTTGGCACAACCACAGATAAGTTTTTAATTTCTCCACAGATTACTCTATATTCTGCAAGTATTTTAGAATTTTGGCACAAGTATGTATTTGAAGGAAATGCAACATATTATGATGGTGCCGTACTGGAGATTTCATCTGATTTAGGACAAAATTGGCAAGATTTAGGAAGTCAAATGACTGTTGGAGGTTACAACGGATTATTAAGTGCTGGAAATGCTTTAGGTGTTCGAGAAGGGTGGGGAGGATCTAATCCTTCTTATACAAAAGTGAGTGTTGATTTATCAAGTTTTGCGGGTCAGAATGTACAATTTAGGTGGCGATTTGGTGCCGATTCTGGAGTCGGTGCAGGTGATTGGAATATTGATGATATTAAGGTCATAGATCCCAGTGTTTGTGATGATAATGATATAATTTTTAGATCAAGTTTCGATATCATTAATTAATATTTTATGTCGTTTAAATATTTCATCAATATTTTTATTATTCAACTGGTTTTGATTCCATTTTTAAGCAGAGCTAATGATTATTTTTCAGTTCAATTAAACTTAGTTCAATCGTATGAAATTCAAACCAATAACAGTATTGAACCTTCAGGATTAACGGAATGGGATGGTGATTTTTATACCGTTTCAGATAAACACAATGCCATATTTAAACTGGTTTTTGAGGATAAAAAAGTTAATTTAGTTTCTGTTATTGATATTCAATCCAAAGAAGGTGAAAAATTAGATTTTGAGGGCATAACCCATGATGATGAGTTTTTTTATTTAATCAGCGAATTATCGTTTAGAATTTTAAAGATATCTAAAGATGGTTTAATGCAAGAATGGGTTAATACAGAAAACAAAATATATGAGAGTGGAACAAAAGCAGGGCTTTTTCAAGTCGAAAATGCCTATTTAGAGGGAATTTGTATCCTCACAGATGGAACATTTCTTTTAGCCAGTGAGCGACAACCAAGAGGTTTTGTTGAAATTGATAGTAATAATCAATACAGAGCTTATCAAGTGGATGAATCCATGCATGAGTATAAACCAGGTGTTTCCCCAGATTTTTCTGGTTTAAGTTGCGACGAAAAAATTTATGGAATAAATAGAAATGCATATGCCATAAATGAATTGAAAAAAGTTGATAATAAATTTAAAGAATTTAAGAGTTATAGTTATAAGCACATCGTTACAAGTCCTCATTTAAAGTATCAAAACATGGATTATGGTCATGCAGAAGGTCTTGTTGTAATAGGTAATTATTTTTATATTTTGTTAGATAATAATAAGATCAATTTTGAAAAAAATCCAAATAACAGTAATTCGTTGTTTTTAAAAATGGAAAAATAGTTCAAATACTTGATTTTGATTAATTCCGATAAGCTTAAAAAGTGTTAAACTCTAATTTTAACTATTTGAGCAATGAATGACTGAATTTTTTAAAAATATTCCCGATTGTATTGATTATATTATCAACATCGCTGGTAAAAATTTGATTGTTGGAACACCTTTGGGTATTGGTAAGCCTAATCCAATGATTAATGAAATTTGGCGCAAAGCAAAAAAACAAAGCGACATTCAATTAGAAATATTTACTGCCCTTTCTTTACAGGTTCCTAAGGGGAAATCTTTATTAGAAAAGAATTTTCTAAAGCCATTTACTGACAGACAATTTGGCGAATATTATCCAGATTTAGAATATATTCAAGATGTTATTGATGATAATGTTCCCAAAAATTTAAAATTGACAGAGTTTTACATGCAATCGGGAAAAATGCTGTCATCACCTAGTGCACAAAGAAATTATACCAGCAGCAATTATACCCATGCGGCTAGAGATATGGTTGATAGAGGCATCAATGTTCTTATTCAAATGGTGTCTGTCAAAAAAACTGAATCCGGCACTGTTTATAGTTTAAGTAGTAATACAGATTTAACACTTGATGTCGTTTCAATTTGCCAAAATAAAAACAAGAAAAAGCCATTAATGGTAGCTATGGTTAACCCTAATATGCCTTTTATGGGTTCTAATGCTGAAGTGGATCCAGAATTTTTTGATATTATTATTGATCAAAAATCACAGTATTTTCAACCTTTTGCTACGCCGAGAAATGCGATTAATTCAGTGGATTTTAATATTGGGTTTTTAGCAAGTAGCCTCATTAAAGATGGAGGCACATTACAAGTTGGTATAGGTTCTTTAGGCGACGCACTTATTTACTCTATTCAATTACGTCATCAAAATAACACTGAGTATTTGAAAATTTTATCTGGTCTTAAGATTGATACAAAATTTAAAGAAGTGATAAACACTTCTGGTGATACCTCATCATTTTCAAAAGGGCTGTATGCAGCCAGTGAGATGTTTGTCGAAGGTTTTGCACATTTATTTATTTCCAATATATTAAAAAGAAAAGTTTATCCTGATGCCGAGATTCAAGCCTTAATCAATCAAGGCATCATAACAGAAAAAATTCAACCAAATGTGATTGAAGTTTTACTACAAAATAATGTGTTGGATGAGTTTATTACTAAAAAACAAATGCGAAGACTGCAAGATTTGGGTGTTTTAAGAAGTGATTTGTGCCTGTCGAAGGGGTATATGATAGACAGTGATGGCACTAAATATAATACAGATTTATTTAACTTTGAAAATATACAATCTATTCAAAACAATTGCTTAGGAAAGACTCTTAAACAAGGTTCTGTATTACACGGTGCTTTTTTTCTTGGGTCATCTTGGTTTTACAAATGGCTACATCAACTTGATACAAAGACACGAAACCTATTTCAAATGACAGCTGTCAGTCAAGTTAATGAATTATATGGAGGAGAGGCATTAGACAGGGTTCAAAGAGTCAAAGCGAGATTTATTAACACGTGTATGAAAGTGGATTTGTTAGGTGCAGCGGCTTCTGATACTTTAGATAATAATCAAGTCGTTAGTGGAGTAGGTGGACAATACAATTTTGTTGCGATGGCACAAACTTTAGAAGACAGTCGTTCCATATTAATGTTGCGCAGCACCCACAAAGGCAAAGAAAGTAATATTGTATGGAAATATCCTTACTGTACCATTCCTAGGCATTTGAGAGACATTGTTATCACTGAGTATGGCATAGCAGATTTACGCGGTCAATCAGATGAAGAATGCGTAAAAAGAATGATTTGCATTGCTGATTCGAAATTTCAGGAGTCATTGCGTTTAGAGGCTGTTAAATACCAAAAGCTTGATTCAAATTGGCAGATTCCAAAGGAGTTTACAAGCAACAGTATTCAAAATTTAAACAAGCAATTTTCAGGTTTTACACAAGACGGTTATTTTCCTCAATTTCCTTTCGGTAGCGATTTTACAGAGGAAGAATTGGTGATTATTAAAGCATTAACCTATTTAAAAGCACACACCAAAAGTGGTTTTGCCAAGGTGAAGTTGATCATAAAAGCACTGTTAAGTTCTGAAGATTCAACTCATGAAAAATTCCTGAAAAGAATGAACTTGAATAACCCAAAAACAACAGAAGAGAAAATCAATAAAAAACTACTGGTTTATGCCTTAAATATAATTAGATAAAAATGAGATAACTATGAATTGTGAAGACTATATTGATTTGTCATAAGCTTCTTTTATCCACCCTATTAATTCAGAATTGATATCTTCGATTGAGGTAATCTGAACACGGTGCGTACACATGCTACCAAATGGGCCAGAGCCTTCTAATCTTGTTCCAATGTCTTTGCCTTTAATTTTCAAACCCAAATCAATGCGTTTCTTAGTGGCTGGTTTGATTAATATGAATTGATGTTTTCTGATAAAACTCACAGCTGCTTTCTTAGCAACTACCTTTATATCTTTACCTAACTTATTAATTTCTAACAATAACTTATCATAGATAGGCCTTAAATCTTCTTTGCCCTTGTATTGACCATCAAGTAAATCTGCATCATCAAAAGATGCAGCATCTGCGGCTCTGGCTTTCATCGAAACGAAATTAGCAAAGCCATAAGTAAATCCATGTTCGGTTTTCAAAAAATCAATAATGGCTTTGTGCTTTTCAATTTTAGAATTTTTAACAACTTCAATCCAATGTTCAAGCGATTTCCCCGTTTTTTCAAATAACCCTTTTTCCATTGTGATTCTCCTCTTTTTGTTTTTAAATATTATACATTATTGAAAGCGTAACGCAAAGAGCGCAAAGAAGGCGCTAAGGTCGCAAAAATTTTAATTTATTTATGGAGATATGATCGGTTGCAATTTCGTCTTTTTTGAATAAAAGCACTAATTGCCATGAGCAGCTTGATGAACTTCAATATTAATATAAAATATTTGCGTTAGAATTTGTTTTTAATCGAGATTATCATGAGAAGAAATCGAAAGAGATCATCCACTGATGTTTATAAAGAAATTACTAAGAATTTAGAAAGTTGCTGGATTGCAGCATTAGTACTTTCCCCATTTGTAATTTACCAATTGTTTTCGTTTTTAGAAGGGAAATTTGCAATTGTTAATTTTGTAATTTTTATTTTTATTACATTGATATTTATCCAATCAATACGTGGAATTGTTATTTTAAGACAACTAAAAAGAAAAGTACTAATCAAGCCTGATTCAGTTAACATTTCACAAGTATATGCAGCTCCAAGCATACGACGCTTTATGTGGTTTGTTGATTAATCTTAAGTTGTAGTAAAAGAGATAGTGATTACTCGTAACTAACTATCCTGAATTAAAGACCCATTTTCAAATAATGCCAATAAAATTTCCCAATCTGTTTTAGATAATGAATCATAAATAATGGGTGATACTTTTTTTTCATTACATATGAATTCAGCTAAAACTAAACTGGTTTCATAATGTTGACCATTAACATATAAATCTGCTTTTTGGTTTTGGGCAAAATAGCAGGATTTACTGAATGGACTGAGTTTTAAGTCTTTTGTTTTATCAATATCTTCAGGGTCTTGGTATTGGTTAAATTCAAAGAACAAACTGCGGTATTCGGTGATGTACTGACCGAACCAATGGTTTAAGGATTGATTTTGATTATTGAGGTTGTCGGTCAGGATTTGTGATATTTTATCCAAATCATTTTGTTTGATTTCGCCAATTTGTGGTGGTTGATTAAATTGTGGCTCTTCAAATCTGTCATCGTCAGATTTTTTTTGTGCCAAATAATCAACAAATGAAGTCATTAATTCTGAATGTGAGGGTGTACGCATGCCGATAGAGCAGGTGACACAATCATCACTTGCAGCTATGCCATAATGTGCCACTTCAGGAGGAATATACAGCACATCACCTGGATTAAGTGTATGAATTTCATCGGCTTTAAAATTAGACATGAGCTTGAGGTCAATATCGGGTTTTAAATCAGGGTTGTATATTTTGTTGTGACCATATGACCATTGACGTTGCCCAGTGACTTGAATTAAAAACACATCATAATGATCGGTATGTGGACCAACAGTTCCGCCTTTTGAACCACAACTGAGCATAATGTCATCAAAAATCCAGTTTCTAATGAAATTGAAGTAATCCAAAATCTGACGGCTTTCAGGTTGCCATTTGTCCACATCTGAAACCAATAAATTCCATGCGTTTTGTTTGGGGTCTTGCTCTATTTCTTCAAAATCATTTTCTATAAACGGACCAAATTCAACTGAGTATTCGTCCTCAGATTGTTTGAATACAACCCGAGATTGAATATCTTCATGACAACTTAATTGAATGAGCTTTGTTTTATTCGGTAGAACTTTCAAATCCTCAATATTAATCGCACTTTTAAATAACAGCGGTTTTTTATGCCAATAGTCTTTTAAAAACTGAGACTGAGAAATATCAGACTGATTAAATAAGTTCAGCTTGTTCAACGGCATTGCCTATGTAGTTTGCTGGAGTCAATTCTAACAATTGGGCTTTTGCTGAATCAGGGATACTCAATGTTTTTATAAACTCTTGGATGCTTTTTTGATTAATACTTGTTCCTCGTGTTAATTCTTTGAGTTTTTCATAGGCATTTTCGACGCCATATCTGCGCATGACAGTCTGAATGGGTTCTGCTAATAACGCCCAGTTCTGATCAAGGTCATCTAACAGAGCTTGTGAATTTATTTCGAGTTTGCCCAATCCTTTGCTTAATGAGGACCATGCTATCAAACAGTGTCCAAATGCAGTTCCCATTGATCTCAATACAGTTGAATCAGTTAAATCTCTTTGGAAACGAGATATGGGTAGTTTTTCTGCTAAATGTTGAAACAATGCATTGGCTAAACCTAAATTGCCTTCAGCATTCTCAAAGTCAATTGGATTGACTTTGTGAGGCATGGTTGATGAACCAACTTCTCCATCAACTACTTTTTGTTTGAAAAAACCTAAAGATATATAGCCCCAAATATCGCGACATAAATCAATCAAAATCACATTGGTTCTAATTAAAGCATGAAACATCTCTGCTATGTAATCATGTGGTTCAATTTGGGTTGTATAGGGATTAAATTCTAGATTTAAATCTTCGACAAATTCTTGTGCCAGATTAACCCAATCTATATCTGGATAAGCCACCATATGTGCATTATAGTTACCGACGGCGCCATTAATTTTTCCTAATATACTGACTTTTTCAATTTGTAATAACTGGCGTTGTAAGCGGTATACAACATTAGCAATTTCCTTACCCATTGTTGTGGGTGTAGCAGGTTGTCCATGAGTTCGAGCCATCATGGCTTGGTTGCTATATAACTGTGCCAATTTTGTTAAATTATCAGATAAATTATACAAAGTAGGGAGAACAACTTTGTCTCTGCCATCAGCAAGCATTAAAGCATAAGACAAATTGTTTATATCTTCTGATGTGCAAGCAAAATGTGTAAACTCAGATGCTTTTGATAGGACTGGATGCTCTTTAAGTTGTTCCTTGATATAGTATTCAACAGCTTTCACATCGTGATTGGTCGTGCTTTCGATTATTTTCACTCGATTCGCTTCATGGCTATCAAAGTTTTCATGGGTCTTAAATAACCAGTTCGTTTCTTCTTCAGTTAATGCTGCTAATTCTGAAATTTTTGATTCTTTTGAGAGCTTAATAAGCCACTTTAACTCAACAAAAAGTCTGTTTTTTATTAAACCATATTCACTGAAGATATCTTGTAGGTCTTGGGTTTTGTTTTGGTAACGTCCATCAACTGGCGTAATGGCTTTTATAGATGTATTTGACATGATAAATTAATTGAAAGAATTGGGCTAATTATACTGCAATCGATTCAATATTTGAAACTTTGTTAATATTCCAGTTACTTATTGCGTGATTCCAAAAATCTGAAATGGATTTGGGTTTGTTTGTGAAAGGTGTTTGATTCAAATATCCATATGCCACTGATAAAGTCTCTATAATATTAGTGTCACTAATTTCTTTTGCATAAGTTTGTTTGCTGAGCTTTTGTCCTTCTGCATTCACTAATATAGGTATGTGTGCATAACTGGGTTGTTTAAATCCGAGTAACGAATTAAGAAATATTTGCCAGGGTGTTGAATCAATCAAATCTATGCCCCTGACAATATGAGAAATATTTTGATAATGGTCATCTACCACTACAGCAATTTGATATGCGAACAGTTTATCTCTTCTTTTAATGATGAAATCTCCACACTCCCTATAAAGGTTTTTTGTGTAGATTTTCTGAATGCGGTCTATAAATTTGATAGTAAGATCTGGCACTGCTATTTTTATGCTATGGGCCTGATTCGGAACTTGCTTAGTTGTTCTACATTGGTGATCATCTATTGTGGTCTTTTTTAATTCAGCTCTTGAACAAGGACAATAATAAGTGGCGTGACTATTGATTAAAGTCTCCAATGTTTTTTGATACGTTTTTTGCCTGTGTGCTTGGCTTTGATAAATAATGTCTTGGTTGAAAATAAATCCATAATCGTTGAGACGTTTTATTATATTTTGACTCGCACCTGAAACTTCTCTTGGCGGGTCTAAGTCTTCAATTCTGACTATCCATTGACCTCCGTGATGCATGGCATCACAATAGGAAGCAATTGCAGTCATCAATGAACCCAAATGTAAGTTTCCAGTTGGTGATGGAGCAAATCTTCCAATGTAGTTTTTTTGGTGCATGATTAATGAACAATATTACAGTTTTGTAATAACATAACCTAACACATTAACTTTATTCTTGATTCATTTCATTAGAAGCAGGTGCTAAAAAGTTTCCTTGAACAAAATTAGCTGAATACTTCCAAAGAATACTCATCGACGCTGCATCTTCAACAAATTCACAAATGACCATCTTATTTTGAGCATGAGCTTGATCTATTATTTCTTTTACTTTCTTTTGGTTATCTTCATTTTTAGCAAAATCTTGCATAAAAATTGAATCAATTTTTATGTAATCTACTGGATAATGTTTTAATAAGGTAAATGAGTTCAATCCTGATCCAAATTTTTCTATAGCAAACTTACAATTTAAACCTTTGATTGCCTGAATAATCGGTTTGACCACTTTTGAGTGACTAACTAATTCGCTTTCCGGGGTTTCAAATATTATTTTATCTCCGGAAATGGCGTTAGATTTTAGTTCTTGCGCTAGCCATGTTGGAAAAGAAGAGTTGGATAATGTATCTGTAGACATTTTTACAAATAGAGCCACATTTTTAGTGGTATTTTTGATGGCTTTGATGGCAGCTCTAATAACATGACGATCAATATCGATAATGAGTCCATGTCTTTTTGCAACACCAATGAATTCATTCGGCATGATGATTTTATCATTATCTTGTAACCGAACCAATGTTT
This sequence comes from Marinicellaceae bacterium, assembly GCA_045107085.1. Taxonomy (GTDB): domain Bacteria; phylum Pseudomonadota; class Gammaproteobacteria; order Xanthomonadales; family Marinicellaceae; genus NORP309. The sequence continues at coordinate 8,860 of JBGCFT010000114.1, forward strand.
CATAATGTTCAGATTCTTCACCAGCTAGACTAATAACAGGTTGAAAGTGCAATGTAAATTGATTGTTTGTCAGGCCATTTGTAATAAGATCAATCCATTTTTGGTTGGCAGCCCTGGCTTTTTTCTCTTCTGCAGCAGGATCAAATATGGATGTTTGGTCTCCGCCTGCGGTTCTTGCTTTTTCAATTTCCTCACCAAGAATCTTTATAATTTGACTGCTTGATTCAGTGTTTTCAATTATTTGAGTGATGCCTATGCTAATTGTGCAGCTTAAGGTCTTTTCTCCAGCACTAAAAAAGTGGTCTTTAACTTTGGCAACCAGATGATCTGCCATTTGAGTTGCCTGTTCAATTTGATCTTGCATCTCAATGATAAATACTGTGTCATCATAGCGAATATAATTGTGTTCTTCTCCAATTATTTCTTTAATGAATGGAGCCATATCTGACACCAATAAATCCAAATTGCCTTTGCCCAACTCTTTTTCAAGTTTTCTGTCTTCGTCAATTTGAATGTAGAGCAATGAATAACCATTTTCTTGACCCGATTTTACTTCATTAATTTTGTCATTGATATCTTTGGTGAAATAGTTACGGTTATAAAAACCAGTCAACATATCTTTTTGTTTGATGTCTTGTAATTCTTTTTCAGCTTCAAGATTTCGTTTTGGTGGTTGAACCAAGAATTGTACACAAGGTTCTCCATCAACTGTTGCTTTAGCCAGACTGACTATGGCCTCCACTTGGTCACCATTTTCTGTTTTTAACTTGAGTGATATATCGCCTTCTGGAATTATATCAGATGAAATATCTCTTAATAGTTTTTTTACTTTTGGAACTTCCTCTTTCATGACTAAGTTTAAGAAAGGAGTGACTTCCATTTCATCCTGATCCTCATATTTAAAGAACTCTAAATATGCAGGGTTAATATAGACATGCATTCCATCATGAATATAGGCAATGGCATCTTTAGAACTGTCTAATAAGGAAGCACATCTTTTTTCAGCGTCATTCAATTCGGCTTGTATTTTTCTTAATTCTCGTCTTAACGATAATGATTTAAATACATTGGTAATTTCCGAACACATTTGGTCGTGTATATTTGCAGTACAAAAATGTTTAATTCCTACTTCATAGGATTCAGAAATAGAATCATTGTCTATGTTCTCTAACAAAGCAATGATTGGGATGTCCTTACCAATTCTTGTGACGCTATCGTGAACAACGTGTATTGGTAAATCATCTTGTAATTGCTGGATCAGGATAATGTCTGTTCTTTTGTTTGCAAGGTGTTCAGTTAGAACATCTTCATCGATGCAGCGACTGGGACGAATCGGGATTTGGGCATTTCTTAAGATTGATAAAATACGTTCAGCTTCTTCTTCAAGTTTATGAATAATCAATAAATGGATGGTATTGTCTTTTGCCAATTGAAGTTCCGATATTTTTGTGTGAAGTTAAAGTTTAACAGAAATTCAAGTTTCATTGAATCAAAATAGAGGAGATTTGTTCATTTTACCCGAGATTTCCTCAACTAATTTAGGAACCAAATAACCAGGCAATAATTGTAAAAGTTTATTATGAATAGATTTTGCGGTTTTATTTTTTACTCTAAAGTGTATAGTCCCTTTGGCTTTGTCTAACTGATTCAGATAATAGGGAAGTACGCCATAATCAAATAGTTTATGAGACAATTGAGCTAAAGTTTTTGGTTTGTCATTAATGCCTTTCAATAAAACACTTTGGTTAAATAACACAGTTTTTGTTTGTGCTATTGATTGAAATATTTCTTTTAATTCATCTTGGAGTTCATTGGGATGATTGATATGCAAAACCATGACTTTTTTGAAGGGTAAATCATTGAGCCAATTGATAAAATTTTTATTAATTCTAGAAGGACTAACAACCGGAATCCTGGTGTGAATTCTTAATGTTTTGATGTGTTTTATTTGAGACAATTGCTGAGAAAAATGTTTTAATACTTTGCTAGAGAGCATTAAAGGATCACCACCACTTAGAATAACTTCATTGACATCTTTGTTGTTTGTTAAATATTGTATAGCCTTTTGCCAATTGTTTTTTGATGCATAATTTTGAGCATAGTCAAAGTTTCTTCTAAAACAATACCTGCAGTTTACAGCGCAAATTCCAGTGGAAATGAGTAACACGCGACCATGGTACTTATGGATAACTCCAGGGACAGCCGAAGCTTTGAGGTCTCCAACCGGATCATTGCTGTATGATTTGTGTTGAATGAACTCATTACTGGTTGGCATAACTTGCTGCAAAATTGGATCTAAATCGTTTTTAAAATCAATAGTTTTTGCTAAAAAAGAAGGAATGACAAGGGGAAACAAATCTTCGGCATTTTTGTCGTAAGATTTATTGCTCAACTGTTTTTCTGTCACAGCATTTCTTGTTGTGCTTCTCCAGTTGTCTTGACTCATATAGATTGGTCGTTAAAAAGCCAGATAGTATACAATAGATGTATTCAATAATGTGACTTAATTATGGCGCTATGTTATTATTCGTCATCAAAAATATATTGGAGTCAAAATGGCAAACGTAGGCATAAATGAATTTAAAAATGGCATGAAGCTTTTAATCAATAATGAACCATGGAATATCACTGATGTTGATATGGTTAAACCTGGTAAAGGACAAGCATTCACTCGGATTAAAATTAAAAATTTAAAAACGGGTAGAGTGGTTGATAAAACCTGTAAATCTACAGATAAAATCGAAACAGCTGATGTCATGGAGTACGAATACCAATATTTATACAATGATGGCGATACATATTACTTTATGCATCCAGAAACTTACGAGCAAATTGAGGCAAGCAAAGAAGCTGTAGGAGAAAATGCTAAATGGTTAGTGGAAGAATCTATGTGTGTTGTCACTCTATGGGATAATAATCCAATCGTGATACAACCACCTAATTTTATTGAAATGAAAATTGTAGATACAGATCCAGGCTTGAAAGGAGATACTTCTGGTGGTGGTGGCAAACCTGCAACTTTAGAATCAGGAGCTGTTGTGCAAATACCTTTGTTTGTTCAAATTGGAGAAATCATTAAAGTTGATACCAGAACTGGAGAATACTCAAGCCGAGTCAAAGGATGATTCATGAATAAAAACTGCAGTACACAATGCCCGTTGTCAGTATTAAAACAACGGGCATTTTTATTGTCTAAAATTCGTGCTTTTTTTGAAGAGAGAAATGTACTGGAAGTTGAGACACCTGTTTTAAGTTCTGCGGGAAATACGGATATCAACATAGAAAGTTTTACAGCAGAAAAAATCAATCCAAATTTTTCTAAGAGTTATTTAAGAACATCGCCGGAGTTTCCATTAAAGAGGTTATTGTGCAGTGGAATAGGGGATGTTTTTGAATTAGCAAAAGTATTTAGAAAAGGAGAGCACAGTTCAACACATAATTGCGAATTTAGTTTATTGGAATGGTACCGTATTGATTTTAATTATTTAGATTTAATCAATGAAGTAAAACAGTTAATGAGCTTCTTGTCAACCCAATTTAAATGGCAAGTTCCTGAAGCAGATAAGATTACATATGGTCAATGCTTTCAAATATATTTGAATATTGATTTAAATAATATAACCGATCAACAACTTAATTCAATATCTCATTCATATGGTTATTCGGGTAGTTTTTTGAGTTTTGATGAAGCTTTAGATTTTTTATTTGCAACTCAAATTCAACCTCAATTAGATGCCGATAAACTGACTTTTGTTACGCATTATCCCTCAAGTCAAGCGGCATTGGCACAGATTGATTGTGAGGATAATAAAACAGCATTAAGGTTTGAAGTGTTTTATAAAGGTCATGAATTGGGTAATGGTTATCAAGAATTAACCAATGCTGATGAATTGTTAAATAGATTTGAAAATGACAACTCTCAAAGGAAATTAAATGCACAACAACCCATCAGAATTGATGATGAATTAATTGCCGCAATGAGGTCAGGAATGCCAAATTGTTCAGGAATTGCTATGGGGATAGATAGAATATTAATGGTGTTTCTAGATAAGCAATCGATTCAAGAAGTAATGCCATTTAATGCGTTAAATTCATAGAATTAATAAGTGATTTAAAGGATAATTCAGTTTTTTCTAAGAATGAAATAACTATGTTTATTATCCGCAAAATTTTAGGTTCAATGATTCTCTTTTTTAATTGGTTATTTTCGCCAAGAGGAATTAAGAGAGATGCTCAATCACAAAATACCATCAATCAGCAAACTGAAAAATTAAAACTGTATCAATTTCATGCTTGCCCTTTTTGTGTCAAAGTAAGAAGACTTATGAAAAAGCTCACACTCAATATTGAGTTGCGTGATGCGAAAAACAATCCTGAATTTAGAGCAGAGCTTGAATCAGAAGGTGGAAGAATAAAAGTCCCATGTCTTAAAATTGAAGACAAGGATGGTTCTGTTAAGTGGCTGTATGAATCGTCGGATATTAATGCTTATTTAAGTCAAAAATTTGGTTCTCAATAAATATATCTAAGCATTAATAAATTGCTATGAATTTTAATAAATAAAATTACTCCACAGATGTGCTAAGATATCAGTCAATAAATTTTAAAGTATTGTCATGAAAATTTTAGTTGTCTTATTTCTATCTTTTAACCTTTATGCAACAGATGTGCCTTATGTAAATTGGGAAAATCACCCAGTTCATGCCATAGATATTTCTCCAGATAAAAGTAAAATGGCAGTGGCGCATACTGCTGATAACAGGGTTCAATTATTTGATATTTCTCTGAGCTATCCCACCCGCTTAGGGCATGTCAAAGTTGGCGTTGATCCAGTCTCGGTGCGTTTTAAGGATAACAATGAAATATGGGTTGTTAACCACATATCTGACTCTATTAGTATAGTGGATTTTACCAGCCGAAAAGTAAAAGCTACTTTACAAACCTCAGACGAACCTTTTGATGTGGTTTTTGCAAATAACAAAGCATATGTGAGTTGCTCACAAGTCAATCAAATTCTGATTTACGATTTAAATAATTTACAGTCTTCACCGACAGTCATTGACGTGATGGCTGAAGATCCTCGGTCAATGGTGGTCAATAACGACGGCAGTAAAGTATACATTGCCAGTTTTGAATCTGGGAACAAAACCACTATTTTGGCAGGTGGTATTGATGAAACAGAAGGCACTCTGACGTTCCCAAATAATCCTGTTAACAGAGATCTTTCACCCTATAATGGACAAAATCCACCGCCCAATGATGGCAATGGCTTTTTGCCAGCCATGAATCCTGATTTACCTACTCCTCCAAAAGTTTCATTAATTGTAAAACAAGACCAAAATGGAATATGGCGAGACGATAATGGAGAAGATTGGACACACATGATAACTGGTTCCCAGGCCCATTTATCAGGGCGAATACCTGGCTGGAAGTTATTGGATCATGACATTACTGTGATCGATACCAGTACTAATCAAGTCAGTTATGTTTCTGGATTAATGAATATAGGCATGGCTTTGGGTTTTAACTCTAGTAAAAATGAATTGACCTTAGTTGGGACTGATGCCATCAATGAAGTGCGCTTTGAACCCATTTTAAATGGTATTTTTGTACGGGCAAATTTAGGTATCGTAGCAGAAAACAGCCTCGATAATCCTAGAATTCAAGACTTAAATCCGCATTTGGATTATCTGTCCTCTCATGTGGATCAATCAATCAGAGACCAATCAATTGGAGACCCTCGAGGCATTGTTTGGCGCTCAGATGGTAACACTGGATTTATCTCAGGTATGGGCTCTAACAATATTATTGTTATTGATTCACAAGGCAATCGATTGAATCGCATTGAAGTTGGAGAAGGCGCAACAGGTTTAGCTCTTGATGAAACCAACAATCGTTTATATGTTTGGAACCATTTTGAAGCCAGTATTTCAACTGTTGACCTAACAAGCCAATCAGAAATCTTGAAAACCCAACTCTTTAACCCTTTACCAGAGAGCATTAAACAAGGCAGAAAGTTTCTCTACGGCACCCATGAAACATCAGGTCTCGGTCAAGCCGCTTGCGCTTCTTGTCATGTAGATGCACGAATGGATAAATTGTCATGGGATTTAGGTGATCCATCGGGTGAAGTTAAAGAATTCAACCAAAACTGTCAAACAGCTAATCCAGTCATTGCAAATTTTGGTTGTGATGATTTTCATCCAATGAAAGGACCAATGATGACCCAAACATTTCAAGATATTATTGGTAACGAACCTTTTCACTGGAGAGGCGATAGAGATGGAATTGAAGAATTTAATGGAGCTTTTGTGAGCATTAATGGTGATGATGCCTTGTTAACTGCGCAAGAGATGCAGCAGTTTAAAGACATGTTAGCAACTGTTACCTTTCCGCCAAACCCGTTTAGAAATCTTGATAATACTTTGCCAGAAAATATAGAATTAACTCATCACTATACTTCAGGAAGGTTTTCCCCTGCTGGACAACCTTTGGGCTCAGGTAACCCTCAAAATGGCTTGCAATTGTTTAACTTAGGTTTGTTAGATAATGTGTTTCAGTGTGGCAGTTGTCATACAATTCCAACAGGCATGGCTGTTAATGGACCCTTGAAGCTTGGTGTGCTTAATGCATCGGTTGGAGGTGAAATAATGCCATTGGGAGCCAATGATGCCAATCATTTAGGTATAGTCAGTGTGGATGGATCAACGCAGAAATCAATAAAAACACCCCAATTAAGAAACATGCATGAAAAAGTAGGATTTGAAACCTCACGCAGTGAATCTCTTCAAGGTTTTGGTTTTTTGCATGATGGTGCGGTTGACTCTATCTCTCGATTTTTAAGTGCAGGTGCTTTTGGTGTGGACTCTGATCAAGAAGTTGCTGATTTAGTGGCGCTAATGATGGCTTTTTCAGGTTCTGAATTGGATGATGGAAACATTCCTTTTGGAAACGATCCAGAGGAGTCTCTTGATACACATGCAGGTGTTGGGAAACAATTTACATTGACTCAAGCTACACAGTTAAACTCAAGCATTGATGAAATGGTTAGTATTGCCAGTTCTGGCAAAGTTGATTTAACGGTTGATGCTATACAAAATACTTATCTATTTGATCCAACATTAGATAAATTTGTAGATAAAAATTCACAACAAATTAGCCCAATGGGCTTAATGTCTATTGCGAGTGAAGAAAGTCCATTGAGTTATACACTGGTTCCAAAAGGGTTGGGTAATAGATTAGCATTTGATCGAGATGGTGATGGCATTAAAGATGATATTGAAATTTTTAATGGCTCCAATCCAGCCGATGCTATTTCAACTGGCATTCATCCAAAAAGGGGGTTATGGTATAACCCAGATCGCAGTGGTCATGGTGCAGATGTTCAAATTTCAGGCAATAATTTGTACATGTTATGGTATGCATATAAGGAGGATAAGACTCCCATATGGTATTTGGCATCAGGTCCATATTCAGAAGATTGGCAAGCTGACTTGTATTCATTCACATGGGATTTTGATAACCGAACAACCAAAGGCAATATTGTCGGTTCAGTGAATTTGAAATTTAACCATGCAAAAAGTGCAAATTTCACTTGGAATGTAGATGGCAGAACTGGTTCAGAACCCTTTGTTTATTTAGATGTTTCAAATGAAGACACGACTAAACAATTTACTGGTACTTATTATGATGCAAATGATTCAGGATGGGGATTAACTGTGCATGCCCAAGGTCCTTCTCAAGTTGTTGTCTTATATTATTATGACGAAAATGGTTTACCAAGATGGTCATTAGGAAGTGCAGAAAATAATCAGAATTCAATAATTGAAATGTCTTCATTTACTGGGTTTTGTCCTGATTGTGCCTATGAGTTTCCAACATCTGAGATTAATGGTTCGGTTAATCTAGAGTTTCTTCTGAACAGTAAAATACAGTTTGATTCTGCTATTTCATTTCCTGGTGATTCATCAGACTGGAATCTCAATAATATATCATTATCTGAATTATCATCTGAATACTTTGATCCTGCTGTTCAATAGAATGAAAGAGGTCTTAGCTTAACTCGCAGATCAAGTTTCAAGTTAATAAGCTTATCTCATGAGCGTCATCCATCGCCACAATCGGAGAATATCTGCCAGTGCACCTGCAACATATGTGAAGGCACAAGCTCTTAATACTTGCTTTACTGCTGGCATGTGCTCTTTTGGAACATAACCTTGTTCTAATATTGGTAAGGCTTTATTGAAGCTAGCATCGTATTCTTCGGGAAGGATGGCAACATACATTAATACGGAAGCTAACATAGTCAAAATACCTATTACAGCTGTTAATAGTGCCATGTGTGGGACTCTGAATATTAATCCAACAACGGGAATTCCCATTAAAATCATAACTCCATAATGTTGAATAAAATGCGCTTTTGATAAATACTTCTCTCGGAGTTTACTCACAGGCTCTTTTTTATTGAATTGAATGGCATGACCCACCTCATGAGTAGCAACTGCAACAGCAGATAATGATTTGCCTTTAAAAACCTCTGGACTCAAACACACTATATTATTGGCTGGGTCATAATGGTCTTCGTTAATTTTACCTTGCTTAACTTTTACACCAGTTAAGTTGAATCGGTCGATTAAGTGAACCGCCAGTTCTCCTCCTGTGCCTGGCATTCCCTCTCTGGGTTTGTGGTGCTTTTTTAAGACGTGCTTAACCCACAAATTTGGTGCAAAAATAAGCAGTACGAAGAAAACTATTAACACTACAATCATAAACATATATCCTAATTTTGGTGGTGTTTAAAACACTTTAAATAAAACAAACATGGATCTTTATTTTAAGGGCAATTGTCACAAAGTCACATTATGATTCCAAAAACTAACTAACATTTTAAGAGTAAACATATAATAATTGTGTATTCATATCTCAAATATAAAAAATTCTCTTGAAAAAAAACAGTATAACCATACATAAGTACCAACTTAAAACGGCAGGCAATGATTGGCCTGTTTAATACATAAAAATTTATTTAGAGGTCGAAGAGAATGGCAAAAATTATTGGAATAGACTTAGGAACTACCAACTCATGTGTTGCAGTAATGGAAGGAGATGAAGTTAAAGTTATAGAAAATTCAGAGGGTGATAGAACGACACCTTCAATCGTTGCTTATGCAGATGACAATGAGATTTTAGTGGGTAAATCTGCTAAAAGACAGGCAGTAACAAACCCTGAAAATACTTTGTTCGCAATCAAAAGATTAATTGGTCGCAAATTTAACGAAAAAGTTGTTAAAAAAGACAAAGATTTAGTGCCTTATAAAATTATTGGCGCTGACAATGGTGATGCATGGGTTGAAGTCAAAGGTAAAAAATTAGCACCACAAGAAGTTTCAGCTCGAATTTTAATGAAAATGAAAAAAACAGCTGAAGATTATTTAGGTGAAAAAGTATCTGCAGCTGTGGTTACAGTACCAGCTTATTTTAATGATTCACAAAGACAAGCCACTAAAGACGCAGGTAAAATTGCGGGTTTAGAAGTTAAAAGAATCATTAATGAGCCAACAGCAGCAGCTCTGGCTTACGGAATGGATAAGAAAGGCGGTGACAAAACCATTGCAGTATTTGATTTAGGTGGTGGAACTTTTGATGTCTCAATCATCGAAATCGCTGACATAGATGGCGAACAACAATTTGAAGTTTTAGCAACAAATGGTGATACTTTCCTAGGTGGTGAAGACTTTGATGCGAGAATTATTGATTATATCGTTGACGAATTTAAGAAAGACCAAGGTGTTGATCTGAAAAATGATCCAATGGCATTGCAACGTTTAAAAGATGCAGCTGAAAGCGCCAAGATTGAATTGTCATCTTCTGAGCAAACAGAAATCAATCTTCCGTATGTTACAGCTGATGCTTCGGGGCCAAAACATTTAAACATGAAAATGACTCGAGCTAAGTTAGAATCACTGGTTGCAGAATTGATAGAGCGCACAATCGCACCCTGTAAAACTGCTGTGAAAGATGCTGGGTTGAGTTTATCTGAGATTGATGATGTGATATTGGTTGGTGGTCAGACTCGTATGCCTAAAGTTCAATCAACAGTACAAGATTATTTTGGTAAAGCACCTCGTAAAGACGTTAATCCTGATGAAGCTGTAGCCATGGGTGCTGCTATTCAAGGTGGCGTATTATCTGGCGATGTTAAAGATGTATTGTTATTAGATGTGACTCCATTATCTCTGGGTATTGAAACCATGGGTGGTGTCATGACTAAGTTGATAGATAAAAACACAACAATTCCTACAAAAGCATCACAAGTTTTTTCTACTGCAGAAGACAATCAAGCAGCTGTAACAGTTCATGTGTTACAAGGAGAACGTGAAATAGCTTCAGCAAATAAATCATTGGGACGTTTTGACTTAACAGGTATTAATGCAGCGCCGCGTGGAATGCCTCAAATTGAAGTTGAATTTGATATTGATTCAAATGGTATTTTGAACGTATCTGCCAAAGATAAAGCAACAGGTAAAGAACAGCGCATTGAGATTAAAGCAGGTTCGGGCTTGAGTGATGAAGAAGTTGAACAAATGGTTAAAGATGCAGAATTACACGCTGAGGAAGATAAAAAATTCCAAGAAGTAGTTAAAGCACGAAATTCAGCTGATGCGATGGTTCATTCTGCTAAAACACTCATCGAAGACAATAAAGAAATGATTGAAGATGGCGAACGTGCTGATATTGAATCGGCCATTTCAAAGGTTGATGAAGCCATGAAAGGTGACGACAAAGATGCCATTGAGCAAGCAAGCGAAGCTTTACAAACAGTACTAGCTCCAGTCATGCAAAAAGCGCAAGCAGCGGCACAATCGGCTCCATCTGGTGATGTACCCGCTGAAGAAGCAGAAGACGATGATGTGGTTGATGCTGAATTCGAAGAAGTTGATGATAAAAAATAATTGAATAAATTATTGATTAAAATAAAGCCCTTGATTTCGATTAAGGGCTTTTGTGTTTCTAATGATGGTATTTGATACCATCAAAAAGTAAGAACTTTTGGGTGGATATCCCATCTTAAATTTTATAGGATTGACAAATGTCACAGAGAGATTATTACGAAGTATTAGGTGTTTCTAAAACAGCTACTAAACCTGAATTAAAAAAAGCCTTCAAAAGGGCGGCAATGAAATATCACCCAGATAGAAATTCTGATGAGGATGCCCAAGAAAAATTTAAAGAGGTTAACCGGGCTTATGACACTTTAAGGGATGACAACAAAAGAGCCAGATATGATCAATTCGGGCCCGAAGGAGTCAATCAAGGTCCAGGTGGCGGTGGATTTCATGGAGCAGATGTTGGAGACATATTCGGTGATATTTTTGGTGATATATTTGGTGGCGGTGGTGGACGTCGTCAGCAACAGCAAAGAGGCAGAGATATTCAGGCTGAAGTTGAAGTCGATTTAGAAGAAGCTGTGGCTGGTGTTGAAAAGGAACTTAATATCCCTACGATGACAGCTTGTAATATTTGTGATGGTTCAGGTTCTAAAGATGGTAAAAGCACAACATGTAGTACCTGTCATGGTCAAGGCCAAGTCAGAATGCAACAAGGGATCTTTTCTGTGCAACAAGCTTGCCCAACCTGTCAAGGCAAAGGTCAAATGATTAAAAATCCTTGCGGGCATTGTAATGGCGAAGGCCGATTAAGAGAAACCAAAAAATTAAAAGTTAAGGTTCCAGCAGGAGTTGATAATGGAGATAGAATTCGACTAACTGGTGAAGGTGAAGCAGCTCCTTCAGGTGGCATAGCTGGTGATTTATATGTTGATATGGTGGTCAAACCACATGAAATATTTGAGCGCGATAATGATGATTTGTATTGTCAAATGCCAATTGATTTTGCAACAGCTGTTTTAGGTGGTGATTTAACTATTCCAACATTAGATGGAGAAATTAAATTAAAAATACCAGCCGAAACTCAGTCAGGAAAAATGTTCAAAATTAGAGGCAAAGGTGTGAAATCTGTGCGATCACACAATACAGGAAGTTTGCATTGCAAAGTAGATGTTGAAACACCTGTCAATCTAACTAATTACCAAAAGAAATTAATCAAACAGCTATCAGAATCCATAACCAAAGGTGGCAATAAACACAACCCCAATCAACAAGGGTGGTTTAATTCTGTCAAAAGCTTTTTAGATAAGCTGAAAAACTAACTAAATTAAATAAATATAGTGCTTAAAACTTATAATGGAAAAAGATAAATGTACTCTTTGTAAAAAGTTCACATTAGGGATTCTTACAAAATGGACTTTACTTTTAAATATAGGTTTTAAATGTAAGACTTGTGGTGCAAATTATGTTCCTAAAGAACATATCTTTAACAAAAGTAGACTTTTTGGTCTAAATTTTCTTATAAGCATGGTTGAGTTGTTTGTAACTATTGTATGGTTTCCAATTTTGGCTCTGATCGTATATTTTTTTATGAAATCATTAATAATTGTATTATACCTTTCAATCATTTTATTCATTAGCGCAATTATTTTTATAAAATACAGGCCTTACAAATTAGATGAATTTAATTCGATGAATGAAAGAATTCAGCGAGTGGAAAATGCAAAAAAAAATACCATTAAGTAGTTTTAATCTAGTTATATGAGTTTATGTAATAATTATCTGAGAGAATAAAATGAATTTAAAAATAGGCATTGCGGGAATCAGTGGCAGAATAGGGCAAGAATTAGTCGATTTGATTGAAAATGATCTTACTCTTACTATTCAATGTGGATTGGTTTCCAAAGATAGCCACTATACAAGTCAATCAATTAGCGTTAGTCATGATTGCAAAGATTCAGACATTTGGATTGATTTTTCTACGCCTAACGCATTTGAAAAAGTGTTAAAACACTGCATAAAAAGTAAAACTCCTTTGGTGTCAGGAACCACAGGACTAAGCAAAAAACATTTTAAAGAAATTGAGAATGCAGCCACAAAAATACCTGTAATTTGGACTTCAAATTTTGCCATATCAGTCAATCTTATTCAGCAATTATTGTCCAGTTACAGTCAATTGAAAGACTCAAAAGTCAATATAACAGAAACGCACCACATTCATAAAGTTGATAAGCCATCAGGCACAGCCATTTCTTTGGCACGAAGTATTAAACCGCATGGCATTTTAAAATCAACTGATGAAAATGAGTTTTTAATAGATGACATCACTATTCAATCTATTAGAGACGCTGAAATTGCTGGAATTCATCAAGTATCTCTAGACAATCAATCTGAAACCATTGAAATTACACACAGTGCTAAAACACCAAGAATATTTGCACAAGGTGCAATTAGTGTTGCGCACTGGCTGATGAATAAAGAAGCAGGATTTTATACCATGAATGATTATATCGAATCTCTAAGATGAATATTGTTTTTGTTTGTATGGGTAATATTTGCCGATCACCTTCTGCTCAAGGTGTATTTGAAAAACACCTTAAAAACAATAATATACAAGATTTTTATAACATAGATTCTGCTGGAACTCACAGTTATCATATTGGAGCCAGTCCAGATCCAAGATCTGTAGCTGCAGCCAAGCACGTTGGCATAGATATTAGTCAACAAAAAGCGAGAAAAATTTCTACCGAAGATTTTGAAAATTTTGATTATATTATAGTAATGGACAATAGTAACCACATGAATATTAAGATGTTGTGTCCAAAAAAGTATCAATATAAAATATTAAAAATGATGGGCTTTTTACCAAACTCCGAATTTAGCGAAGTGCCTGATCCTTACTATGGTAGTTCAAATGGCTTTAAAATAGTATTGGAATTATTAGAGAAAGCAAGCTGTAACCTTTATGCTTTTTTAGAAAAGCAACGCCAAAAATAAATGGAATTTAGAGTAAGATTGTTTATTTGTTATCTTTCTTTTCAGGGATTTTGTTAGGAACATGATCAATGCCACCTTCGCAACCAGGATGACAGCGACTGATTCTTTTTATGCCCAAACCAATTCCTTTAAAAACGCCAAAGCGTTCTATGGCGATTTTCATGTACTCAGAACAACTTGGATAAAACCGACAGCGGTTGCCCAATAATGGACTTATAAAATATTTGTAACCTTTCAAAATCTGAATTAGAAGAAATTTCATATATATTTGATGAATAATGAATATATTTATTGCTCTTATGATGGCTTTGCGTTATAAATAGTCGCCCAAAATTTAGGCTAGAACACAGTTGTTTTTAAAATCATAAAAATTAGTAATTTATTATTTTAACATGACGACAATATTGTTGATATAGACAGGAGAATTTAATGTCAGAAAGAAGCATTAATGATATGCCAGAAAGTTACATTCCAACTTTAGATCTGAAAGAAAATTACATGCCATCTGAGAAGGATGAGTACATGTGTGATGAGCACATAGAGTTTTTCAGAAGGAAATTGATTCAATGGCAAGATGAATTGGAAAAAGAATCGCAAGAGACAATTCACCACTTACAAGGAGAAGTGCGTGATATTGGTGATGAAGCTGAACGTGCCTCACGTGAAACTGAAAACACTTTAGAATTAAGAACCAGAGACCGTTACAGAAAATTGCTGTCTAAAATTCGTAAAGCCTTGGTTCGTATTCAAGAAGGCGATTATGGCTATTGTGAAGATACAGATGAAGAAATAGGATTAAAGAGATTAATGGCTCGACCTATTGCAACAATGACTATTGATGCCCAAGAACGCTGGGAATTACGTCAAAAGTTATTAAAAGAAGGCAGATAAAATGGAAACAGCTGCTCAAAATGCACAATTGAAAGACTTTGAACAAAGAACCTCTGAACTCAGGAGGTTTCTTTGACTATGATGTCAAAAAGGAAAAGTTAGAAGAAGTAAATCTGGAATTAGAAAATCCAGAAGTGTGGAATGATCCTGATCATGCCCAAAAGCTCGGCCAAGAAAGGTCAACGCTTGAACAAATTGTATCGACTATTGATAAACTAGAAACAGGGGTTTCTGATTCAAAAGAATTTCTAGAAATGGCTGAGTTAGACGATGACAACGATACATTTCAAATTGTTATTCAAGACATTGAAAAATTAAAAAATATCCTCGAAAAATTAGAATTTAAAAAAATGTTTTGTAATCCTATGGATCCAAATAACTGCTTTTTAGATATTCAATCTGGCTCTGGCGGAACTGAAGCACAAGATTGGGCAGAAATGATTCTTCGAATGTTCTTAAGATATTGTGAAAAAAAAGGATTTTCAACCAAGTTATTGGAATGCTCCCCTGGTGATGTCGCTGGAATAAAATCAGCTACCATCCAAGTTGAAGGTGAGTATGCTTTTGGATGGTTAAGAACTGAAATTGGTGTGCACAGATTGGTTAGAAAATCACCTTTTGATTCAAGTAATAAACGCCACACGAGTTTTGCTGCTGTATTTGTTTCACCAGAAATTGATGATAATGTTGATATTGAAATCGATCCTTCAGATTTGCGTATTGATGTTTACCGTGCATCTGGAGCTGGTGGGCAACATGTTAACAGAACTGAATCGGCTGTAAGGATTACTCACAATCCCACAAATACCGTAGTCCAATGTCAAGATGATAGATCACAACATAAAAATAAAGCCTCTGCAATGAAACAGCTTAAGGCAAAGTTATATGAACTTGAAATGCAGAAACGCAGAGAAGAATCTCAAACGACAGAAGATTCTAAAGCTGATGTCGGTTGGGGCTCTCAAATCAGGTCTTATGTCTTAGATCAATCACGTATTAAAGATTTACGCACGGGTGTTGAAAATACCAGCACGCAATCTGTTTTAGATGGGGAATTAGACAAGTTTGTTATTGCCAGTTTAAAGCAGGGGTTATAAAATTGGATATTGAAAACAATCTTAAAAACTGGAAAATTACAAATGTCTGAAGAAAATCATTTAATTACAGAAAGACGACAAAAATTACAAAACATCCGCGAAGAAAAAGGCATAGCATTTCCTAATGACTTTAGAAGAACACATTTTGCCAAAGAACTGCATCAAAAATTTGATGAAATAAGCAAAGAAGATTTGGACCCACAAGGCATAAAAGTTTCAGTTGTTGGGCGTATGATGAGTAAACGTGAGTTTGGTAAAGGTGGTTTTGCGGTTATAAATGATGTTTCTGATTCAATTCAATTGTTTGTTCAACTCAATGGTGTAGGTGAAGATAAATTTAATGAATTTAAATCCTATGATTTAGGAGATATAGTTGCAGCGGAAGGCACGATGTTTAAAACCAAAACCAATGAACTATCTGTCAAAGTGAGTGATTTAAGATTGATGACTAAATCACTGCGTCCATTGCCTGACAAATTTCATGGTTTAACAGATCAAGAAATGCGATACCGACAGCGCTATGTTGATTTAATTATGAGTGCTGAAAGCAGAGAAACTTTTAAAGTAAGATCTAAAATTATTACGCACATTCGTTCATTCATGGAAAAAAAGGCATTTATGGAAGTTGAAACGCCTATGATGCATTTGATACCAGGTGGTGCAGCAGCTAAACCTTTTGAAACCCATCATAATGCATTGAATTTACCTCTATATCTGCGGATTGCACCAGAATTATTTCTTAAAAGATTGGTAGTTGGTGGTTTCGAAAGGGTTTATGAAATTAATCGAAACTTTAGAAATGAAGGTGTTTCAACAAAACATAATCCTGAATTTACAATGATGGAGTTTTATTGGGCATATGCCGATTACAATGACTTGATGGATTTAACAGAGGATTTGTTTAAACAGTTAGCAGAAATATCAACAGGCAGCTCTATTGTTACATATCAAGATAATGAATTAGATTTTGGTTCTAGCTTTGAACGCATAAGCATGAAAGATTTGGTGAAAAAGTATAATGCTGAAATATCAGAAGAGGATTGTGAGAGCCGTGAAGCCTTAGCGACACATTGTGACAGGTTACACATAAAGATTGAAAAAAACTGGGGTCAAGGACGTCTTTTAACTGAAATTTTTGAAGAAACTGCAGAAGCGCAATTAATTCAGCCAACTTTTGTGATAGAGTATCCAACAGAGATATCCCCACTTTCTCGGAGAAATGATACTAATTCTAATTATACAGATCGTTTCGAATTATTTATTGCTGGTAATGAGATTGCTAATGGATTTTCAGAGTTAAATGATCCAGAGGACCAAGAACAAAGGTTCAAAGACCAAGTTTTGAATAAAGAAGCCGGCGATGATGAAGCCATGCATTTTGATGCAGACTATATACGCGCATTAGAGTATGGCATGCCACCAACTGCTGGTGAAGGAATAGGAGTAGACAGATTAGTTATGTTGTTTACTGATTCATCTTCTATAAGAGATGTATTATTGTTTCCATATATGCGACCAGAAGTTTAAAGTTTGTCATAAATAAAGAGAGATACCATGAGTACAGATAGTAAAATTAGATACGCACGAAAGCCAATTACCGCCTCTTGTTTGTTGGTAATGAAAGGTGAATCTATTGTTATGGAAGTTAAAAATATATCTGCTTCAGGAATACTTTTAGATTATGATGAACAGCATGAAATAAAGCTCGTGTTAAATGATTTTTGTGTTTTAGAAATTATCTTAAATGAAGAGTTTAATCTGCATGTAGAAGCTGAAGTTTCTCGAATTAGTGATGAAGGAGTCGCCCTCAAGTTTATTAAAATTCCTGAAGAAAAGCAAATTCCATTATGGGAACTATTGGGTGAACACGTAGATAAGATTGAAAGATAGTTATAATGTAGTCAATGCTTTTAAATTATTTCAGTCTTTAATCTATTTTTATCTATAAATCCTACAAATATTTTTTCATATATCAAGTTTCATCTATTTCTATTCAACAATTCAAATAAGAGCATTTCTTAATATATTGGTTTTGTATTCGTGTTTTAGAATGCAATCTCATTACAAAACATTTCAAAGATTCAATTAAATCTTAATTCAGTGAAGTCAAATCATACTAGGCAGTTTATTTATTATCGCAAAATATGAATAAAAAAAAGAGCCCTAATAAAGGGCTCTTTTAATCTTAAAATCAGAACTAATTAAAGTACTGGTGGTGGAATTTCCTCAAAGCTGTTTTCAAATATGAGGTCTACAAAATTACAGACACCAAAAGAACCAGCGTTGGTTACTGAAATATCATCAACCTTCCAATCTCCAGCATCAACTGAACTATCGGTTCCCATTCTCCAACGAACTTGAACTAATTCACCAGCATAGGGGCTTAAATCAACTTCGACTTGACCATATGCATTTTGAGTTCCACTCCAAGCAGGCCTAGATCCCAATGGCTGAGAAAAACCTCCGCTTAGAGTATCGTTATATCCGCCAGAAGTTATGTCACCACCTAAATCAGTCCATGTGGCTCCTTCATCAATGCTGATTTCTAGAACGCCGCCATCAAAGCCGTCTTCTAGAACGAATTTATGGAAAAAGCTCATCACACTCGATGCAGATGGAGAGAATGGTTTGCTAACAATGGATTTATCTGAAACATCATCTATATCTGTTGAAACAAAGGCACTTGTTGTGGAATTGGTATTACCATCTCCTTCTATGCGCCAATCATTATCACCTGCTAAAGTAATCAAGCTCCAACCACCATTAATGGCATCATCAATGTCTTGGTAATTTTCAAGTGTTTCATTAAATACTTGAGGTGTGATTGGGCCAGTTGGAGCATTATTCGCTTCTTGTGTATTTGATTCTTGAATATCATTATCTAAGTCAGTAGCTCTGACTTTAT
>JBGCFT010000115.1:0-6397 GCA_045107085.1 Marinicellaceae bacterium
GCTGCATCAGCTGTGTTGACATTGACAGCAAATAAAGATTGGCTGAATAATACTAAAGATGTGATAGCTGTTAATAATAATTTTTTCATTTTAAATTTCCTATAAGTTTGGTTAATTTGTTATTGCGTCATTGCGATAACATGGTGCCCATTATAGGCAACTGATAAAATTAAAATATCGGCAAAATGCTTTTTGTTTGTAAGAAAATTTTGACAACTTAAAGAAAAACACCTACAAAGTTTATTCATACAGGTATCTATTGGTTTATTGATTAAATAGAGTTTTGAGTCATGATTTTTGTTTATTAAAAAATTTGCTATTCATGATGAACCATCATAATGAACTATGATGACTTTGGCCTTAGAGTATAAAGAGTTAAATGACTCTAACATAACTTTGTGTGAGAATTGGAGGGACCTATTTCCAGAGCCAGCTCCAATTAATGGGAAAGCAACACTCTTAAACTTTTGTTGATTTACTATATTCATGGCATTCTCTACAGATTTTGTGATGGAATATTTATTCGCAAACCAAAACATATTGATTCCTGCTACATGAATAATTCCTTTGTAATTAAGACGACCTGCTGAAGTTAAACGCGCCTCACCTAATGGGATAGAACCACATTTAGCCACTTCCTTGAAAGGCTGAATACCAGCGTTCTTTTTAATAGCACCTGATATTCCTTGTGGAATTAAAAGCCACCATGGAATGATGTTTCTATTCCATGAGTTGACTATGACTTCTACATCTTGATGAATGATATTGCCTGAGACTATTTCAACTTTCATGAATTACCTTTAAACAGTACTAATGAATGGTCTTCGCCAGACAGCCCGGTCTCAATAATCTTTGAAATAATTCCCCAATCTCCACCACCAAGCCCAGCTCCTATTAATGGATAACCAATTCTTAAACCTGAGTAATCTGCTTTTATTTGAGAAAATATGGTTTCAATAGCTTTGTAATCCACCTTGTTGCCACTACCTTTCCAATGAAATTGGGTATATGCATTTATAATAATTAATTCATGTTTATCTGAAGAAATGTAAATGCTTGATGAGTAAGTTCCAAGTTTAGATTTGTCACCTTTGTTAGTATCCAGATCTGCAGCATAGGCTTTTGGAAATTGATTCTTTATTGATTTAGCGATTCCAGCACCCATGGTACAAAAACAATTACAACCATGAATAATTACATCAAATTTCCCTTCTAAACCCAGTTTGATTAAATCTCCTTTTATTGTTTTCATACTTGTTCCTTCTGTTTATTAAATTCAAAAATTTCTTTTGCTAATTCTTCTATTGATTCACCTGATTCTATTTGATTTAATTCTAAGTTTTTCATGGCATCAAACCCATTAAAACAACCCCAGATAGCACCAGCCATAGCTGCGATTGTATCTACATCGCCTTTACCATTTTTTATATGTTTAAACATATCAAGAAAACTTGCATCACGAAAATATAATGCATAGCAAATTGCTGTAACACAAGAGTTTTTAGCCTCAATACTATTTCCTAATTGAGCGGTGAATTCATTAATCGGTGTCTTTCCATCTTGGAAGAAACCTCCCATATAAAGAATATCACCTTTAAAACATCTTATTTCAGATGCGTTTCTTAAGCATTCCAATATGTCCGAAAGAGATTCTTGTTTTAATGCTTTTGATGCAGTTAATGCAACTAAAGTTGCTCCTTCTATTGCCTCAGGGTGTGCATGGGTTATTTCTGAAGTGAGTTTTACCTTCTCTTTTAATTCTTCTCCTGAATAGAATAATGAAAGTACAGGTGCTCGCATCGCAGCTCCATTACCAAAAGAACCTTCTGCAAATTGAGATGTATTTGCCTGACTCCAATGTACTCCTTTTTTTATTTTCTTTAATGTCCTGGCTGCACCTGGTCCATAGCCTCTGGACCATTTATAGTTATTTGCAAAAGTTTGGGCTAAATGGTTTTGATTAACACCTTTATTCATAAGAATCGAGTTGATAATATCCAAAGACATTTGTGTGTCATCTGTAAACCTCATTCGACCATTTTTGCAGCCGAAAAAATGCCAAAGAGCTCTTTCTAAATACCCACCTTCAAAACTTGCGCCTAAAGTATCGCCAAAAGCACACCCTAATAAACAGCCTTTGATTTGATCTAGTGTAATTTTATTCTGCATTGCTATTTAGCTTGTTGAAAACTCTTTTGTATTGTTTATGCGTTTTCTCATCAAAATTAACCAATAGTATTTCAATGGAATCCTCTTCATTTTCTAAATAGGACTGGATTGTATCTATAGCAATCTTGGCTGCATTTTCGATGGGGAAACGGTATGATCCACAACTTATTGATGGAAAAGCAATGCTACTAAGACGATGTTGTTTGAATAATTTTAGCGATTCTACATAACACGATTTTAAAAGTTCTGCTTCATTTTTAAACCCTCCATACCAAACAGGTCCTACTGTGTGAATGATGTAATTAGCTGGCAATTTAAATCCATCAGTAATCTTGGCTTGTCCAGCTTTACATCCACCTAAATTTCGGCAAACAGATAGCAACTCTTTACCAGCAGCTCGATGTATTGCTCCATCTACTCCACCACCGCCGCATAATGAACTGTTTGCTGCGTTAACAATAGTATCCACTTCAAGCTTTGTAATGTCTCCTTTAATTAGTTTGATCGCCATCATTCATTTCTTAATATATTGATGCGGAATAAAGTCCGCCAGCCATATGTTTTCATTTCCTTCATAGAAATTTATGCCATCATTAAATGCTTTGTTAGCCTCAACTTTAAGAATCTTAAATTTACTGTGCCAACGTTTGGCCACTATTTCAGCTGTCTTTTTATCGCTGGATAAATGTACATTTTGCCGATTCATGGCTTTCATTCCATCTTGTAAGATTATCGCTGCTGTTTCTATTGGTGTCCCATGATATAAAATATCTGGAGGGCTTGATTTTTCTCTGACAATTTTAGTTTCGATAGAGTGTCCATAAAACGCTCTGATTCTATTTGCTTTGATTTCAAATCTTTGTTTACCACTAGTCTTTGTGATCTCTTCAAATACATTGATGTCAATTCCATCATAAATAGTATGACGAGAAGTTATCTGCTGTATTAATTCAGGTATATCAACCCATCCCTCTTTATCTAAAGAGATATCATATTCTTCTGGCTTATGTCTCAATATGTACGAGACTAATTTGCTTAATTTAATTTTATTCATTTTGTTTCCATCTTATTTGGTATGACTTCAATCAAACCAATTATATTGTTATTGAGTTCTTCTAAATCACTTGCAGGTATCCACCATTCTGTGCGGGTCAAACCACCTACAGCATGTATCTTGTAATTTTTGACAAACTCTTCTTTAACTTCAAAACGAGTTACATATCCATCGCCAAACTGTTTAAAATTCCACGCATTAACTTCATTGGCATATTCTTCTGTTGTCACGGGATAAAATATATCCTGATCTGGTAATCGTGGAGGCCATTTTTTGTATCCACTTTCTATAACTAGATCCATTTCTTTTTGATTGCATGGTCTGTACATTGTTATTGTTTTCATATTATTATTTATTAATAAGGTGTATTCTTAAGTAATTCAGAAATCTTCTCAAACCCTTGCTCATTATTGATTTTTCCATCACAATAATCTTGGTATAGACTAAGAGGTAATGACTGCATAGTAGGTGGAATCCCCTCTAATGCACTTAAGTACACACATGAGTTATCCAATGCTGTAGAGAAATCATTAGAATGATTATCAAAAATATTTATTATCCTTTGCTTGATATCTTTATTGTTCATCATAAACTCCTTGCAAAAAAATAAGGTTGCTTTGATTTGGCTTGATAAAGAGCCGCAGGGCGTCCACGTTCAGCACTGACTTCATCTAGTTCTTGGACTAAATCAGCTGCCATCATTCTTCTTCTAAAAGATTTTTTTTCCAACTTATGATCCATTAAAATTTCAAAGGCTTTTTGTAATTGTGACAAAGTAAATTTCTGAGGCAGTACATGGAATCCTATATCTGTGTAACTGACTTTATTGGCTAAACGTTCCCTTGCTAAATGTATCAACTCTTTGTGATCAAAAGCCATCGAGCTTATGGCTACATCTTCCATAGACAACCATTTGACTTCATCACCAAACTCATTGGCTTTAATAACATCCACATAGGGCAGCAATGCAAAATACAATGTTGT
The DNA here is from genome assembly GCA_045107085.1 of Marinicellaceae bacterium. Classification (GTDB taxonomy): domain Bacteria; phylum Pseudomonadota; class Gammaproteobacteria; order Xanthomonadales; family Marinicellaceae; genus NORP309. Next base: position 4,208 of record JBGCFT010000115.1, read on the forward strand.
TACTGACCAACCTCTAGGATCTCGGCTTTTGTTACCAATGGTGGAGACTTGTTCCAAATATGGGCTTTTGACTCCGGTTTTGTTAAGTAGTTTTCTTAAAGCCGTTTCTTCAATATTAGAATCACTGCTTAAATCTATAAACCCACCAGGCAAAGCTAGCTTGCCTTTTTCTGGGAAACTAGAGCGTTTGACCATCAATACTTTTAAGTCATTATCTATTAATGTAAAGATGCACAAATCTACTGTTACCAAGGGCGATTCAAACTCATTGGCATTGTATTGACCTAAAAATTCTTTTTCTGTTTTAGTATTCATTTTAATAAGTTTATTCTAGTTAGTTAAAAAAAGTTGACTTATATGTGGCACAGTGCCACTATACATATTGTCAGATAGACTGACAACTAAAAAGTTCAAAAATAACAGATATAACTAATCAAATCGTTATAGATGTATTAACAAAAGGGGATTCCTTATGAATAAAAAATATAATTTCTTAATCTTTATTGGCCGTTTTCAACCATTTCATACTGGCCATTTGAAAGTAGTGGAAAATGCCATGGCTCAAGCCGACAAGGTGATTATGCTAATTGGCTCTGCTCACCAGCCACGATCTATTCGCAACCCATGGTCGTTTCAAGAACGCGATGAAATGATTCGTATATGTTTATCTGAAACAGATAGCCAAAGGTTGGTTACCGCCCCATTAATGGATGTCACTTATAATGATGAGTTGTGGGTTAAAAATGTACAATCTACTATTAATGGTTTGATTACAGCCCACTTTGCTAAGCCACATAAGCACCCAAAAGTTGGATTGATTGGTCATAACAAAGATCATAGTTCTTATTATTTAAATCTATTCCCACAATGGGGTTCAGTTGCTGTTGATGATTATAAAAAAATCAAAGCCACACCAATACGTAACCAGCTATTGAGTGTTGAAGAAAGCCATCATGCTGACAAAATTCAACATCTGCATAGCCAAGACCAGATACCTGCTGGTGTTTCTGAGTATTTAAACCAATTTGTTATTAGTCAGCACCAGGATATTTTTAATCAATTGTGTTCTGAGTATCGGTTCATAAAAAATTACAAAAGCGGATGGGATGTCGCACCGTATCAACCAACTTTTGTCACTGTTGATGCGGTAGTGATTCAATCAGGGCATATTTTATTGGTGGAACGAAAAGCACGGCCAGGCAAAGGCTTGTTAGCCTTGCCAGGTGGTTTTCTAGATCCGGGAGAGAAACTAAAAGACGCTTGCCTGCGTGAATTAAAAGAAGAGACTAAACTTAAAGTCCCTCTACCTGTTTTGTATGGTTCTATTAAGCACAATGATGTCTTCGATGATCCTTATCGTTCGATGCGTGGCCGTACCATCACTCATGCCTTTTATATAGAATTGAAGCCGAATCAAGAATTGCCAAAAGTCAAAGGCGGTGATGATGCTAAGAGAGCCTTTTGGTTGCCGCTTTCTGAGCTCAATCCTGAACACATGTTTGAAGATCACTTTGCAATTATTCAAAAAATGGTTGGTGAATTTTAAATTTAGTGGCATAATGCCACTTATTAAATTTTAAAAATGACATACAAATATTAATGTGAATGAATATGGAAATTACAAATAACCAACAATTAATCGACTTTATAAACAAAGGCAAAAAGGTCTATTATGTTTACTTTTGGGGGCACCGGCCATCGGCTGATGGCTCCATAAGTAAATCTTGCTTTAGCCAATGGTATAAAGTTCCCTTTGAAATCAATGGATACAACTACCAAACCGCCGAACATTATATGATGGCCGAAAAAGCGCGGTTATTTAATGATGAATCGGTGTTGAATAGCATCCTAAAAGCCCAATCTCCTGGCGAAGCTAAAAAGTTAGGACGATTGGTTAATGGATTTAACCAAGAAACATGGTTAGAACACCGCTTTGATATAGTCTGTAGGGCCAATTATGCCAAGTTTTCACAAAACCCGAAATTGAAACAGTATTTAATTAACACAGGAAATAAAGTTTTAGTCGAAGCCAGCCCTGTTGATAAAATCTGGGGAGTAGGTTTAGCCGCCACCCATGATCATATCCACAATCCAAGGTTGTGGAAAGGTTTGAATTTGTTAGGCTATGCTTTGATGGTGGCTAGGAAGCAGTTACTCAACCAATCAAATTAAATATCACTTAATTAACTA
>JBGCFT010000116.1:0-8220 GCA_045107085.1 Marinicellaceae bacterium
TTCACTGTATTTACTGCTAGTATAGGGATATCTGGTGATTTTCCCATCGCTGATATTCAAAGTATTGACACCACCACCAAAAGTGCCTACCCACATTAAATTGTTGGAATCTATAAAAATATTCCCTGCATTGTTATTGGAGATGGTTTGAAGATTCGCTCCATCATGTTTAAAAACTTTGAATGAATAACCATCAAATCGGGCCAATCCATTTGTTGTTCCAAACCAAATGAAACCTGATTGATCTTGTTGAATTGAAAAAACTGTAGAATCTGGTAATCCATCTTCTACTTTGATTTCTTGCATTAGCCATTGTTTAGAATCAGATGCAATAATGCTGTCTGAAAAATATAATAAAAATATTAAAGCTATAAATTGGAAAAACTTTGTCATAAAACAAAACTAAGTAAGAAAATTTGATACTCTTAAAAACATCTCAAATCTTGTTGCAAATTGGAAGATTCAATATAACATACAACAAGGATAATACAAATATTCAATAGTTTATACATAAAGTTTACTCTCTTAAATATAGCAAAATAAAGGACTTTAGTAGCCAATTGATAAAAAACAAAAAAGCCTCACCAATAATGCTTGACATAATTAAAGAAAAATACAATTATTAAATTCTCTAAAATTTGCGAGAATATTATGCAACTTGGCAATTTTTCAATCAGCTTAGCCGTTAATGACTTAGAAAAACCTAAGTCATTTTACCAAAGTCTTGGATTCAAAATAATCGGTGGCGAACAATCTCAAGGATGGCTTATCCTTATGAGTGGAGATCATAAAATTGGATTATTCCAAGGCATGTTTGAACAAAATATACTAACCTTTAACCCTGGTTGGGATAAAGAGGGAAATCCATTAAATGATTTTGACGACATAAGAAGTCTTCATCAATCATTAAAAGAAAAGGGCATAGAAATAGCACAAGAAAATATAACAAAAGAAGGGCCATCCAACTTTTCAGTGATTGATCCTGATGGAAGCCCAATATTATTTGATCAACATGTTTAATTCAAAATTAAATATAGGCATGGCCCAGATTGCTCCAGTATGGCTTGATAAAAAAAACACCTTAGAAAAAATTGAAACTTACATTGAAAAAGCCGCTGCAAATAAATGTCAATTAGTGGTTTTTTCTGAAAGTCTGTTACCAGGATACCCTTTTTGGCTGTCATTTACACATGCCTCAAAGTTTGAATCCCAAGAGCAAAAAGAAATTCATGCGCACTATATTAAACAATCAGTTCAAATTGAAAAAGGAGATTTGGATCGTGTTTGTCAATTATCAAAAAAACATAAAATTGCCATTTACTTAGGTATTATGGAAAGAGCTCAAAATCGAGGTGGACACAGTCTTTACTGTTCCTTGGTTTATATCAATCAATTAGGTGAAATTAAGTCTGTTCACAGAAAACTACAACCCACTTATGAAGAACGACTAAGTTGGGCACCAGGCGATGGTCATGGACTTGTGGTTCATGATTTACCTCCTTTTACTGTTGGCGGTTTAAATTGTTGGGAGAATTGGATGCCATTATCTCGGACAGCTCTCTATGCTCAAGGTGAAAACTTACATGTAGCAGTGTGGCCAGGTAGTCAATCAAATACCCATGACATCACACGTTTTATTGCCAAAGAATCCCGCTCCTTTGTTGTTTCAGTTTCTAGCATAATGACTACTAATGATATACCCAAAGATATACCACACTATTCTCATATAATGCATAGCGCTCCTAAGATAATGGCTGATGGTGGCTCCTGCATTGCCGCTCCCAATGGCAAATGGATAATTCCTCCTCAAGTCGGCAATGAAGAATTAATTTGTGCTGAAGTAGATTTCAATCGTGTTTTAGAAGAACGACAAAATTTTGATCCATGTGGTCATTATTCAAGACCTGATATTACTCAATTAATTGTCAACAGAAAACGGCAACAAATTGCAGAATTTAATGACGATTAAAAAAATTAAGTTTCAGTAGATAAATTTATTTGCCAAAATTGTCACTAAAAATATTATCCGTGATTTCAACAATGTTTACATCAAATACTTGGTAAAAACCCAGTTCTTCATTAGTGGTATCCCAAGTTGCATAAATGACATGGTAACCTGAATAATCTGATGGAATGGTACAATTGTGCCTATTGGCAAATGGAATTTCTGATTGGTTAACAATGACCCTACAAAATGGATTCAAATTAAAACTACTTCTTTTTAAACTGACGTTTTGGTTCCAGTTTTGTTTTGTAAGAAAATACCTAAACTCAGTTGTTGGGTGTGATATTGTTGCAGCCCAAATAAGCTGTATTGGCCCATTTGTAATAGTGTGTTTATACCAACGGGTGTCATTTTGAACATCCAGTTGGGAGAACTCAGCAATCTCTGCTGAAGCCAATTTTCCATCTCTGGGGCCAGAATTTGGAAAACGCCCCATGCCTAAAACATATTGTGGCAAATCAGAAACAATACCACACTCTTTATTATGCCCTGCCAACTGTGTACAGCCATGAGCTCTTGAGTTAACAACATATCCATGTGCGCTAGTTAAATTCGAATAAAATAATAACACGGCCAAAACTGAAAGCTGTATTTTTGTCATTAAACTAAAATCTATCATGTTTTATGTTGTGCATCATTTATTAACAGGCCTATGATTATAGAATAAAATGCTTTCCTTTCATCACAAAACTGTCACATTTTTATCAATTCTAAGCATTTTAATGTTATGAAAGTACTCGAAAAACCTCTATCTATTGTGTTAACATAAAGTCTGAAATTTAGTGGAGAATTAATGTGAGAGTTTCTGTATTTTTAATATTATGGCTGACAACTTTTGTTGTCAATGCGCTAGATTTAGACAGAGAAACCATTAATGTAGCTTATTTAGAACTGCCCTCAAATCCCATAGTGAATCCAGCAGATAGAAGTTACAGTATTTTTTATAATTCTCAATATAATGCATTAGAACTCCAAAGAGTATTGGATAGTTTATTTCATATCAATGGGTTTATAAAGTTGGATACCAACGCAACTATCTCAGTAGACTTTCAGTTTGATGAAGTCAAAGTAACAGAAACCGAAGTTCTATCAAAGAAAAGAAAAATCAAAAATAAGAACAATGATAAGAAGAACCAATATGAGTACCACTATATTCCAGTTTTGCGATATGAAACTTATGCAAAAGTCATAGTGAACTATGCCAATGGTGACACAAAGGTCCATAAATTTGGAAAAAAGAACAATAAATATGAAGGGCCAAAAACCTATTCAACCAGTGAGGCAAACATTGCATTAACTTCAAACTTATATCAAATTTTGTTTGAAATTCAAAGTGATTTTGTTGCAGACACAGCCACCAAAATGAACAAAAAACTTAATGAGCTGCATGGATATTTAGCTATCAATACCACTGATTACTTACTAATTTTAGATTCTAGATTAGTTCCTGAATACAAAGATTATAAAAGATATTATCAATTAACTTCACGATTATTTAAACAAATGACACCTTTTGATAGTACCGATGGCATAAAAGCAGCCATTCAACCCGTTTTGACATTTTTAAAAGGAATACCTGAAAAATATACACGTGATAAAAAAGCCGATAAAAAAATGCGTTACGCCAGCTATTACAACTTGGCAAAAATTTATTTATACCTTGATGAATATGAGAAGTCTATTGATTATTATGAAAAAGTCATCGAGAACGACTACCGCGAGGGTCAAAGCAAACGTAACATCAAAGACATTGATAAAATAAAAGATTTATTGGCTATTAATCAAGTCAATACCAGACACTTTAATATTCAACTTCAAAACCAATCATTTGAAAATAATGTCCAATCGAACTCTCAAGAAGTGGGTTTTCAATACCTGGATGCTGAAATCACTACAAATAAAAATGAATCTTTAGAGGGAAAGATTGAATTGACTGATGATATTGATGATGTCATATATGAACTACAAAATATATCTCGCATCACATTTAAATTTCTCAATGAATCCAATGAAATTGCTCAAAAACAATTGTTGACTTCAACAATAAATGCGATCCAATTACTCGATTTAAAGTTACAAAGAGTCAATTACCACGCACAACAACAAAACTCCAATAAGCCAGTCAATACAGGAAAAGTTGATGCTGGATTGTTAACCTCAGTTTTAGCCATAGAAGTATTTACATCAAATAAAGTGTCGCTTTACAATTTTAATGGAGAATTAATCCTAAAAAAACCTGCGCAAGAAAATGGTATCTCTACAGCTTCAACAGCATTTTCATTCGCTTTTAAGAAAAAGCTAGGGGAATATTTTTCAGAGTGCCAATCTATGCAACCATCAATTAAATCTGGAGAGTTTAAAAACAACACCCAAGGTTTGATTCAAGCGGCGGAGGTTTATTCTCAATGTATGCCCTAAAAATTAATAACGCTGACTTTACCAGCAGTCCCTGCTGCAATCATTAAATTTCCTTCTGATGCTAATGTATAGAATCCTTGGCTATGAAACCGTTGCCAACTCAAGCCATTATCATAAGAAATATCAGAACTCAGTTTACCAGTCATGACACAGGTTTGTTTAACACAAGACATTGCTGTTCTTAGACCTCTGTTATGCGATTCCAAATTGATCCAATCACCGGTTTTTTTAAGCTTTACGGCATTATTGTACTGACCATCACGCTTTTGATAGTCTCCTCCGATTACAAAAAGCTCATCTAAATTATTTAATGCTATGCTATATCCTCCAGCAGTCTGAGTTTTATCATACAAAGGGAGGCTTTGTCTTTGCCAGCTTTGACCGTAATCATAAGATGACATAAGTGAAGCTGAAAAACCGCCAGTTGTAAACCAAGCTTTGCCTTTTTTTCCGACAATAAGCGTATTTCCACTGGCTGCAAATGCCACTTCTTTTTCAAGCATTATTGGCAGATTTTTTGATCCGACTCTGTTCCACGTTTTGCCACCATCTTGAGTTATTTTAACCACATAATATCCATCAACTGGATCACCTAATAATAATCCATGGTTATCATTCCAAAAATCTATTGAATCAAAAAAACCTGTTTTATCAGTATTTTGATAAAGTAGACTCCAGTTTTTGCCAGCGTCCATGGTTTTAAAGAGTTTTGAGTCATTACCTGAACCAACTGTCATTATTATGGCAGTTTTGTTATCAAATACATGAATGTCTCGTATGTCACTATTATTATAATTAGTGAGTGAAACATCAATCCAGTTTTGACCTTGGTCATGGCTTTTGTGAACGCTTCCTTTGGTTCCTGCAACCCAAATTATACCATTTTTTATGGCACTCGAACGCAATGAAGGTTTGGTGGAAATTTGTTTTAAATTCCATTCTGGTAATTCACTTGCACACACTATTGCGTGTAACCCTATGAGTTTAATTGAAAGTATTAATTTAAGCATTTAATTTTTTTTCTCCAGTTTGATGACGCATTTTTCACCAGTTATGATATCTCAGCTTCGTTTTCTAAAATCCAACTTTTTACTTCTGCATAACCATAAGATTCTAGAACAGCAAAATTATTCAATGATTTTAACTTATACTGACCAAACAAAGGAGCATATATTCCGCATAGAAACTTACATAAATTATTTATACTAAAATGGCTTTTTATGACAGATTTAAACTCAGATGTTAAATCATAATAATTGAAACTATCTAACGATTTGTGCTGTTCTCGACTTTGAAAATTAGCAGGACCATAATCACAATGGGAACAATGCCCGCATTTATCAAACGCCAAATCTTCTGAAAAATAGTGAGCTAATTTTTTACTTAAACAGCTATCAGATTCAAAAAAACGCATCATTTTATGAATACGCTTAATTTCAACTTTTTCTTTTTTCCTAAACAAATTATCTATCTTGTGAGTCATTTCAGTTAGATCAAAGTGACTGTTTTTGATTTCGAACCGTTCAACAGATTGTTTGGCTTGAAGTTCCAACATGCCTTTCTCATCAAAATATTCTAATGCCGCCACAATGCGTGACCTTTGAGTACTATATTGATTGATGATGGCTTGAATATCGACATAAGTATATTTTTGTTTCTTAACACAGTTTTTAAAAACAGCCTCAATAAATGATCGACGTTCTCCATTAAATGTGTTAATTATTTTAGAAAAACTTTCTATATTTTTAAAAGAATATTCTTCATAATAAGTGTATTTTGGGGCGATAATTGCCTCAATTTCAAGATATACTAATAGAGTTTTTAAAGGCAAAACGCGTATGTTCAATTCCTTTGAGAGCGCTATTATTTTCAATTCTAAAAATGATTCTTGGGTGTTTTGAATGTTTTCTAATAATTGCCTAATTGAACGTTTTTCAGGGGTATCACCATAAACAAAGTTTTCATGAATATTAATGTTGTCATTATTGGCCATTACCTCGCATAGAGCAGGTTTCCCATCACGACCAGATCTGCCAATTTCTTGTGAATAGTTTTCAATTGATTTAGGCAAATCATAATGAATCACTTGACGCACGTCTGATTTATCAATGCCCATGCCAAAGGCAATGGTTGCAACAATGCATGAAACATCACCATTCATAAATTGATTTTGGAGTGTTTCTCTTTGCTCTGACTTCATTCCAGCATGATAAAATTTTGCATTGATATGATTAAGAACCAAAAATTCTGCAACCTTTTTTGCGGTGTTTTGCAAAGTGACATAAACTATGGTGGGTGCTTCTTTCTTAGATTGGATTCTTTTTAATAATTGCTGACATCTTTGACTTTCGTCTATTGGGCTCATTTGCAAATATAAATTTTTACGATAAAAACCTGTGACAACCACATCACATTTTTCTATCAAAAACTTTTCTCTCATATCACTTATTACTTGAGCGGTTGCTGTTGCTGTTAATAGCAAAACTTGAGGAATATTAAATTCTTTTTGGTAATCAGGTAATTTAAGATAATCAGGCCTAAAGTTATGCCCCCATTCTGAAATACAGTGGGCTTCATCTATGACCATTAATGAAATGTGCATTTGTTTGAGTTGATTACGAAAACGTTCATTTTTGAACCGCTCAACCGAAATCATTAAGATTTTTAGTTGATTATTTTTGGCTTTTTCAAGTATTTGATTGTAGTGCTCTCTTTCTAAGGTCGAATCGAGCCTGGCGGCTGATATGTTGTGTTTCAATAAAAAGTCTAATTGGTCTTTCATTAATGATAACAATGGAGAAACAACCAATGTGAGCCCTGGTAATTGCAACGCTGGCAATTGATAACATAAGGATTTTCCCGATCCAGTTGGAAATATGGCAGCTGTGGATTTTCTTTCTAATACTTTAGTTATCGTAGTGGTCTGACCTTTTTTAAATGATTTAAAACCAAAGACGTTAGTTAATTGTTGCTCTAAATTCAATATCTTCTCCATAAGTTATTATATGCCATGACTAATCATATTAACTGAATCTAAAAACCTATTCAAATAAAAATAATTATCTGCTACAATAATTGACCAAAAATTATTACAGAGAAAAATTTATGAAATTACTATTGTTATTATTAATAACTTCCGTTTCATTTGCATCAGATTTTGATGCAACTGAAGAAAAGATTAAACAAGCCTTAAGTTCTGATATAAGAACTGACCGTGACACAGAAAGAGACCGCAACAGAAACCCAGTAGCCACGTTAGAATTTATGGGATTACGCCATGATATGAAAGTAGCAGAATTAATTCCAGGTGGCGGTTGGTATACTAAAATTTTAGCTCCTGTTTTAAAAGAAAATGGTGAACTGTATTTAGCTTATGGCACTGGACGTGTTGAAGATGGATTGTTGAAAGACAACAAAGAATTTTCTGATGTTAAAGTTGTTGCTAAAGATGCAAACTTATACCGCAAAGAAGGCGCAAGATTTTATTCTTTAGAAAATGCTGATATTGATGTAAAAGACTTAGACATGGTTTTAACTTTTAGAAACTATCATAATTTTGCAGAAGATGGACGTAAAGCCATGAATGAAGCAGCTTATAAGTCACTTAAGGTTGGTGGCATTTATGGTGTTGTTGATCATACTCGCAGACACATGCAAGGTGAAGACAGCGAAAATCGTAGAAGATTTGATCCAGTTAAAGCCATTAAAGAAATTCAAGAGGCTGGTTTTATTCTGGTTGATTTTTCTGATATGCATTACCGTTTAGATGATGAATTACGATATGAAGTCGGCAGAAA
>JBGCFT010000117.1:0-7942 GCA_045107085.1 Marinicellaceae bacterium
ATGTAAAAATAACGCACTTATCAGGCGCAATACATGCCACCAAGATTGATGAATATCATTGGCTAATTCTGATGGGTTTATTGCAAAACATTTGTTGAAATTAAAAAAATCAGGATAGTATGTTGAAAAAACAATCACAAACAATGTCAACAGCCAAATTAAAATTGACATCAAGGGAAAGTGTAACTGCTTTTTAGTTTTAAATTTTAACATTAATTTGCTGATATTGACTGAGGTTATTCACTTAACATTTTAAGCTCGCTAAACTCTCAAAGAGACTTTATTTGAAATCTATATACTTAGCTAAACTTTTCGAATACAAAATTCAGGAGTTAAAATTGGATTAACTAACTTGGTTTCAAGCACCTGTGATTTTGTCATAGCTGCTATCATTTGAGTAGGTTTTAAAACCCCCTTTAAAATTAGTTCCTCGTCTTTTGCTTGAAGTCTATCAATAAAATTTAAGTCTTTGGTATCATTTGTATCAAAATTATGCCCAAAAGGCCTATCGATAACAACAGAAACAATATTTGCAAATGGAATAAACAACTCAAAATTAAACTTTTGCTTTAATAAAGGTAATATATCTTGTGCCCTTATGCCCTCAAACCCTTCAGTTGAACAATCATGGTTAATATAAGTATCTTCCTGTCTTTTCAACAATTGGTTATATTTTTTTTCTTGTGCTAATTCTTGCCAAAACGGTTGAAGCGCTTCTAATGCTTCTGGCCACCTCATGTGGCCATTGCGACCTATCATATCAGATGTTAAGAATTGTCCATTTTTTGATAAGCCATTGTAAATTGAATTAAAAAGATGCTCCAATTCTAAAACATGGTGCAAACTTTGATTAGCAAGTATGATATCGTATTCAAAACTTGGTTTCCATTTATTAAAGTCCTCTATTAATATCTTAATATGTTGTTCAACATTTTCTTTTTTAGCCAGGTTAATAGTTCTATCAAGCATATGTTTATTGATGTCCATACAAGTGATAGAAAAATTTGTGATGCCTTTGTTTTTTAGTTCAGATGCAACTTTAACTTCAAGCTCTCCATTTCCAGACCCCACACTTAATATTTTGACATGTTTTTGTGAAGCATGTTTTGTACAAAATTTTTGACAATAAATGATGAAAAAATCGTCTGGGCTATTAAAGCCAAATTGTTTGTGTAATGGTAACAAATACTTATTTGACCAATAATGAAATATTTCAGGCAAGTCATGGACATTTTCACAGTCTTTATAAAAATTTATTTCATTATTAATTCTGTCTTCATACTTTTGTTGTTTGGTGTTTTTCTTAAATAAGTTTTTAAAGTGGAAGTTCATGTTTTCAATTTCCTATTTGAGTTTAAGCATCATATCATTTTAATTTAATTTTTGAGATTTATATTACTATTTCGTTTTTTATTGAAAATCAAATTAAAATAACTCTTATTTCAAGGCTATTGATTTTATTTTAGCTTTAATTGGGGTTTTATTAGTGTAGTTTTCAGTTTCTGAGAATTTAATCCTGAAAAGATTATTTGTACTTTTTAACAGGTCATTTGGCAAACTAAATTGCAATGTAGTCCACTCTTCAATATTTGCTAAGATATTTTGACTTGCAGATACCTTAAAATCATTCAAATATACAGAAACACTTTGATCTTTTTTCTCATGATAGACTTTAAGAGTAATATTCAAAAATGAACTTCCAGAATCTATATCGCTGAGTAAGACAAAAAAATCTTGACCCTCTACTAGTGAAGAAGACTTTTCATTGTCACCTTGTCTTTGTAGAATCATACCTTTTGTAAATTCAAAAGCGTTTTCATAGGAAAAGTGCGAGTAAAAAGAAGGTGCTTTACTTTTAGTATGTATAGCTTTTAAATTCCAGTTCGAGCGGTTAAGTGAGTCTCCTGTTATTTGATATTCACTATAATCAATTGGATCGCCTTGCCAATAAGTTACATCATTGTAATAATGAAAATAGCGTTTATAGTTGTTATTGGCTTTTTTAGAGAATGCAGAAACACCCTCAAATTCATACTTTTCAATCCCAACACTCTCTAAGATTGTTGGCGCAATGTCTTCCAATGTAGTATATGAGTTATTATAAGTTAAGGGCTTGTTAGAACTAGGTGGCTTGATCATAAATACAGGTCTGGCTGTGCCAAACAACTTATCATTGTAAAGTGAACTGTTGCTAGTCTCTCCAATCATATCATTGGCAGCAATATTACAGCCATGATCACCATTAATAATAATAGTTGTTTTATCAAATATATTTTCTTCTTTTAACTTGTTTACTAGACTCGAAATTCCTTTTAAAACACATTCAGTTTGAGCCAGATAAGCCTTTCTTTCTTGTGGTTGCCTGCCAATAAAATGGCAATTACTGTCCCAAAACGCAGGAATGTGTGTGCCGATAAAATGATACCATTTGTATACAGGCCTATCTGTAGTAACTTTCATGTGTTCAGTCCATTCGCTTATAACAGGATGAGGAATTGAAGACAAATCTGTTGAATGTTTTAATGAAAAAAACCAAGATCCTTCATTGTAAATATCTTGCTTTATTGCCATGGGTGTATGTCGAAAAAGACTAACATCAAGCAATAACAATATTCTACTAATTATAGATGTTTTTACTTCATACCCTTTAGGTTTTAAGTCGTTAAAACTAAATGAATCACAGTTTCTAGCTTCTTCATGGCAATGTAAAGGTGATATAGGAGCAAAGTCAAGTTGAAAGCCAGCTTCATATAATAAATTAGTGTAAGAATGTTTTTTTAGATTTTCTATGTTTTTGGAATGAGTGTAACCCTTTTCTAAATCAAAAAATTGCCCATTAAATATACTTGGAATAGTAGGAGAAGTTCCCTGAAAGCGACCTAAGTGGTTTTTGAAAAAGTCGAACCCGTAAAACTCATCAGCTAAGTCTGGATTTTCATCTAATACTTGCTTGACAATGTCTGCTTGAAAGCCATCTGCCAAAATATGAATAATATTTTGTTTTGATGAAAACTCATATACCGAAGCATCATATGTTTTTGATTCTTCATGTACTTGATTTTCAGTCTTTGAGTTTATTATTGTTATTACTAATTGAGCTAATGCAAAGAGAATTAAAGCATAAGAAAAGGTTACCAGGTGTTTAAATATTTTTTTAAGCAAATAAGATAAGATAACGATTGATACTACAAAAAAAACGGATTCAAACCAAAAAATCCAACCAAATCTCATCCATTCAATTTCTGTTCCGTCTAATTGTCCATAGTCAAAAAAACCGTGAATTATATACCCTTGTAAAACCAACACAATAGACAAAGAAACAACCGTACTATAAGTTATTTTTTTATTAAGGAACTTAACAATATGGGGTAGAGAATAACTAAAAAAACTTATTATAATTGTAAAAATTGCTAAGATAAAACCCAAAACTAAAAGGTTTACCGAAAAATCGTCTGGGTTTTGATATGCTATGATTAATGGTGTTGAAAAAATTATAGGCAGCCAAAGTGCGATAAAGTATATAAAATTATTTTTTTTAATTTGTTGCATGTTCATCAACTCGTTGAACTTTTTGGCTTTACCTTATTTAATTTTTTCAATCCAAATACTGCCACCACCAAACCCGTGTTTGTCCTTATGGTTAAGCGCTTTGACTACTAAATCAGGATATTTGTGTTGTGCATAGGAACAACCGAATAATACCTTAAAAGTATCTGAAAACATCAATAAAGCTCTTAATAAGTATTGTTCATTCCAAGATCTGTTTTCATCAATGACCCATTCTTTTAAATAGTCATGTGGAAAAAATATGTCATGAATATGAATTTTTACACCTTTGTTTAAAATCGGAAGAATTTCAAAAAACAAAAAATTGACATCACTGCCAGTTTTTGAAACGTGAGAAGAGTCAATAAATAAAATATCACCGGCTTGTAAATTGGTAAACACTTTTTTATCAACATCTTCAACTTTTTCTATAACAACATTGTTTAAACCTGGTATTTTTTTCTTTAAAAAATCTCTTGGATAAGGCTCTATGCAAGTAAAATCAATGCCATCATTTAAAAGTGTGTGATTAACATTTGCGGTTAGCAATGACGAAAAACCACTGCCTACCTCTATCATTTTTTTTGGTTGCCATTGATTCAATAATACAAAAAGTGTACGAGAATCTAACCAGCTGAATTGGGAGTTTTGAGTGTAATATTCATTATCAGAATGAGTCTGATCATGGCTTTCAACATAATTGTATTGTGAAATGTATTTTGGATAAAATTCTTGTAAAACTTTTTGATGATAATGTTCATTAAAATCAATGCCTTTGATGTCTGGTTTTTCAGGCCAGATTTGATCTTGTCTTGGAGTTATATCATGTGGATTAACAACAGGCGAATAAAAATGGCCAGGCTCGTGCGCCATTTTAACGGTGTATTCATTCTTTTTTTTCTTAAACATCAAAAAACCTTCTATATTTATGCGTGTATATTGCCATAATGACTGAATCCTATTTATTTGATTTTAAATAGTGGTTGGCATTGTATCAAATTATTTATGTTTCTGTGTTATACAATTATTCACTAAGGCTTTTTTGTTAATTAACAAGCCTTCTAATTTTAAAAGTTGGCTTTTAACTTCAAGTCCCCCTGCAAACCCTGTTAAGTTGCCAGTTTTTCCTATGACTCTGTGACAAGGAATAATAATGGGTATCGGATTTTTATTATTGGCCATACCAATGGCACGGGCAGCTTTTGGGTTGTTAATTTCTTCTGCTATTTCTGCATAATATTTGGTTTTACCAAACTGAATTTGTATTAATCTTTTCCAAACAGCTTTTTGAAATTGGGTTCCTTGTGGGTTAAGTTTAAGATCAAAATGTTTTCTTTTATGACTAAAATATTCTTTTAGTTGAGAAACTTCTTCTTTGAAAAAAGAGTCATCCCTTTGCCACGCTTCATCAATTTTAATCTTGCATTCAAACTGAATACGGCTAAGTCCGCCTTTGTCACCTGCCAATAATAATTGACCTACAGGCGACGAATAAAGGCAATATTTGACTTGATTGATAGGCATAATATATAACTTTATTGAATTCAAAACAGCATTCTATCATTTTTACTTTGTTTTATATTTACTAACGGTTAAAATGATTTCAATTTCTTTTAACTATTGGTTTCTGATATGTACTTAGCTTTTAAACACTCTCACATGCTTTTTGTTGTTATTAGTATTTTACTGTTTGAATTTCGTTTTTTGCTAAAAGTATTAAAAAAACCAATGGGCAAAGCCTTAAAAATTATTCCCCATATTAATGACACTTTTTTGCTTGTTACTGGGGTGTCATTGGCTTTTATTCTCAACTTAAATCCTGGTGACCATACGTGGTTGTTGGCAAAAATAGTGGCTTTATTTGTTTACATCGGTTTCGGAATGATCGCATTAAAAGCAAATGGTAGCAAAAGTATCATTGCTTTTTTAATTGCCAATCTAACAATTGTTTTTATGCTGTTTACTGCCGTCAAAAAAACACCGTTGTTTTTTAGCTAATCAAAAAAGACATATTACTTATTAGTTTTTATTGTTTCTTAACATTGCTTCAACGGCATCTTTCGCTTCTTTTAAACCAACACGATATGTTTCTCTGTAGGATTTAACTGCCGCTATTTTATGACCTGACTTAGCTAGCCTTAAAATCTTTTCATTTTGGTTTAAATTCAGGTCATCGTCGATGTGACTGGAGTTATGGTGGTTTTTATCTAGCATGGCTTCAACCGCCAGTTTGGCTTGGCTTAATCCTACATTATGTAGCTTTCTGTAAGCTTTTATGGCAGAAACAATTCGACCACTTTGTGCTAGGGTCTCAACATCTTCATCATCATGTGCATCATGAGACATATATGATTCTCTTGTGTCTTTTTGTCTAGACTTTAAAAAAAGATAAACCGCTGCTACAAAGAAACCGATTCCAATATAAATTAAATTCATAGTCTTTTTATGTTATGTGTTTTGACTATTTTATAGTTATTATAAATTGAATACAATGTTAGTTAACTGGTTTATGGGCTGCCAACATTTAGTGGTCATGTATTATTCTATATTCTATTATGCTATCATTAAGCTGCTATATCTGGGGGTTAATCATGAAAACTTTTCTCATCATTTTTCTTATTATGTTTGGTGGCTCAATAAAAGCTCAAGTCGAATACAGTTATCTGTGGGCACATCAATATCCTGCATTAGCCGATCCTCAAATAAATTGTTGCTTTAATTTCGTTGGAGATGCCGAAGACGATGATTTAAATGGAACTATTTTGCTTCAACTAGAATCTTTACTTAGTTTTGACGCTCAAGAAAGTATCGACAATCAAATTATTAACAATGAATTGGCCCGAGTGTGGAGATGGGATTCATTGCCTAGTGGTGACGGACTTGTTCAAATGAGCATTCTTGAAGCTGAAGTTGGCACCACAAACCTTGGATTAACTGGGAGAATGAATGGGTTTACAGAAGTGTATGTTAACCCAGTGCCTTTAAGTGTGTTTAGTGGCAATATAACCAATGGTGAACTTGTCATGACTTCAGAATCAGCCTTAGGAGTTTTTTACAATTCTGTTATTTCATCAAGTGAAGTGTCCGAGCTACAAGCATCAGTCGAAATTCCTTTAAATCAAGCTCGTATCACTGGTCAACTTGAAATCAACGAAAGCGGTTGTAATGGTGTTTGTAGTGGTACTTTAAAATCAGTAGATCCTGCTATTCTTGGAGCCATTGAAGTCAGTGGGTTAATTTATGTTGGAGATGAGCTTAATGCAACCAATGAAATTCTTTCAAGCTGCGCTTGTGCGGGCATTGATTCTAGTATTGATTTGTTAAGCTTTAATGAAGATGGCAGTTCATTACAGGTGATGTGTCAATATAATTCTGGAGAACTAACTCCTGAAAATTGTGGTTCTGATTACGCATATTGCCAAAACGTAGATCAGCAATGTAGTTTTGCTGCATTAAATGCTAACCAATATGATGTGGATACCAATAATAATGGTGTCCTGGACAGCAAATCTGTTGGAGGATTAATGGGTTTAGCTGGTGCTATTTATATTGGACTTACTGATTTAATTTTTAAAAACAGCTTTGATTTTTAAGGCATTAATTCAACATCAAAACAATCCAATAAGCCACTAATATTTGACAATGAAAACTTGGCTTTTTGAATATTGTTTTGGTTTGGATTAATTGAATAATTAATTGATGTTTGTAAATCAGCTTGACGTAAATTAGTTCGATCAAATGTAGCGCGACTTAAGTTACACTCGTGAAAAACTGAGCCTGTTAAATCTGTCAGTGTAAAATCAACCTCTTTTAATTGACAATGTGAAAATGTATTATTTGAGAGATTTAATTGATAAAAACTGCTATGGTTTAACACACAATCATGAAAAGATACCGATAGTCCAAATCCGTTACATTCATCAAATTGTAAGCCTATCATTTTGCACGATTTAAAAGACACTTGTTGTAAAGACGTATTGTTAATTTTTGCTGTGCTCAAGTTACAGTTTTCAAAAATACATTCTGTAAACAAAGTGCCTGATAAATCTGAGTTTGAAAAGTCACAATTAATAAAGTGACAAGTATCGTATTCATCTTGAGTATTATTATTAGACGAAAAATTGATGTTATGAAAAGATTCTTCTTGGTGGAATGCTTTCATTGATTTTTATTATCACGGTATAAGGCATTAAAGTGTTGAAAGCTTTTTCCTACGTGGCTTAAATAACTGGTTACTTGACTATTAGACTCAATTATTTCTTTTTCTTTATCACTTAACTCATCAATCCACCTCGAATCATAAAACAGTTGATGATTCATTTTTTTATAGTAATCATCATCTCCAGTGTTAACCATTGCATCTGAAAAACGACTTAAGTTATTAAAAGCAGCCCCA
>JBGCFT010000118.1:0-3888 GCA_045107085.1 Marinicellaceae bacterium
CTGAATTCATTAATATCCAATTTAAAGGTAATGTGGTTTTTCTGTCCAACAGATTTAAATTGATTAGGGTGCACGCCAAAGGCAATGGCCTCTATGCGCTTATTAAAGTCCTGTGTTTGCAAGGTCATTTTACAATGGCCAGTTCCTACTTCTTTTTTCTCAAGGATATTAAACCAACCATCAAATAGAGGTGCTGGAAAATTTTGTCCCCAAGGGCCATGATTTTGTAATTCTTCAGCTACTGCGAGGCACAGTTCTTGAGTTTCTAGTTCACCATCTGTTTCTATGGTATGTAAACGCTGTTTTTCTGTAAGCTTTTGGCTCACCAAACTATCGAATACCTCTCTAAACTCTGAGTAGTGCTCAGACATTAAAGATAAGCCTGCCGCCATAGCGTGACCGCCAAATTTAATCATCAGATCAGGATATTGAGTGTCAATAGTTACCAAGGCATCTCGAATGTGAAAATCCTTAATGCTTCTCGCAGACCCTTTTAAAATATCAGAATCTGGATTTTCTGGCGCAAAGGCAATAACAGGTCTGTTGGTTTTATCTTTAACTTTTGATGCCAAAAGCCCAACAACACCTTGGTGCCAATTTTTATGATAAAGACAAATGCCATTGGGTAGTTTTTGAATTTTATCTAATTCTGATATAACGTTATCAGCCACTTTTTGCATATCAGATTGGATGGATTTTCTTTCTTGGTTGATGGAATCTAACTGATGTGCTAATTCTAATGCATTATTTTCATCGTCAGTGATTAATAGTTCAATTCCTATACTCATGTCTTCCAATCTTCCTGCAGCATTTAATCTGGGAGCGATAACAAAGCCAAATGTTTCTGTATTGGTCTTATGGCATTCTTTATTGGCAATTTTAAGTAAAGACTTTATGCCTGCAACCGTTCGTCCTGCTTGAATGCGTTTAATACCTTCAGTAATTAATATACGGTTATTTTCATCTAGACTGACCATATCTGCAACTGTCCCTAGTGCGACTAGATCAAGCCATTGAGCTAAATTAGGTGCAATAATAGATTGCTTAGCAAACCAATTTTCAGCTGTTAGTTGTTTGCGTATTTCTGCTAAAAGATAAAAAACTACGCCAACACCAGCAAGATGCTTACTTTCAAAATCATCATCATTTAAATTGGGGTTTACAATAGCGTGTGCATTGGGAAGAATTTCAGCAGGCAAATGGTGATCAGTGATAATCACTTGAATACCATTGTCAATTGCTGCCTGTGTGCCATTAATGGAACTAATTCCATTATCTACAGTAACAATTAATTCAGCTTGCATATCCTTTAGAATGGGGATTAATTCAGGACTCAATCCATAGCCAAAATCAAATCGGTTGGGAACCAAATAATCAATGTTATTGTGTCCAAATGCATTTAATGCTCTGATAAAAAGTGCTGTTGCTGTCGCACCATCTGCATCAAAATCGCCAACAACGACAATTTTGATACCAGTTTTGATGGCTTTTACAATCAAATCAGCTGCTATAGTAATGCCTGAGAGTTTTTTGGGAGAATGGAGATGTCCCAATTTATAAGTGATTTGTTTAGGGTCAATAATCCCTCGAGATAAATATAATTTTTGCAATAATTGAGATAACCCTGTTTCTGACAAGTAATTGGATTCAGGAACATTACGTCTTGAAATTTTAGGCATCAATCAATGTATTCAAAGACTTTGACGACTTTGGCTACACCCCGAAGATTTCTTATTTTATCAACCACTGCATTGGCTTCAATGTTTGAAACTTTACCCATTAAGTAAACAATGCCACGGGTTGTCATGATTCTGACTCGCGTGGCATTAAATCCTTCTATTTTTACTTTGAGTAATGAAGATTTAGCTTTTGAAGTGATATAAGAATCTTTTGTACGGCGTTTGAATCCAGTTGGAAATGATTCATGCAATTCATTGATCACTCGAATAACGCCATTTCTTCCAGCAGCAGCGTCTTCTGCTTTAATTTTATCTTGCTTGGTTTCAGCTTCACCCACCAACAAAACAACTCCATTGTAGGTCATGACCTTTATATGTTCGTCGTTGTGTATAACATTATTAATTTCTTTTCTGACTTGTGCAGATATAATTTTATCATCAATAACTTGACCTGCTGAGCGACGGTCATTGGCAACACTGATGCCAGAAACAACAGCTCCTCCTACAATCACAGGAGCGCAAGCAGTCAATATTAAAGCTGTTGAAATAATAATCAGTAGGGTTAAATTTTTCATAGTTTTCTCTTAGTAAAATGCGTGTTTAATCCAATCAATTTCAGGATTCTCTTTGTTACCTTGTATTGACAGGACATCAAAGCGACAGTTCCAATCAACATATTTTTTATTTTGTAATAAAAACAGTTGAGCCGCTTTGATTATTCTTCTTTGTTTTGATCGAGTGACGGATTCGAGTGCTGAAACCCATGAGTCATCTTTTCTGTATTTAACTTCAATAAATATCAATGTATTTTTCTCACTCATGATGATATCTATTTCACCTGCTTTACAATTAAAATTTCTTTTGATTTTTTTTAGCTTTTTTTTCTTTAAATATGTGCAAGCATAGTTTTCCCAATAATCACCCCAAAACCTCATGATTAGTAAAGTATTTCATCAGATGCTTGAGGTATTTGATTTTGCAAAGGTGGTAATAATACCGGCTTTCCATTGACAATTTGTCCCCAAGATAAATCTCTCAAAATCTTACCATTTGGGCCAATACTGAGCTCACCACTCATACTTTCTATGGTTTGGTTCTGCATAGTTTGCAGCCAATTCAATCTTGGGGTTAGAGCAATGGCATCATATCCAAAAGCAAAGAATTTTTTATTGGTTTTTAATTCCGAAGTATCAAAGTTCAACATATTTTGCATAGAATTAGGATCAATAACAAAGGCACTTTGACAAAATTTAATACCATTCAAATCTTTGTCTAAATTTGTATCAATTGCACTAGATAACAACAAAGAAGTAGAGTAGACAGGTATGTCTTCAGCCTGATAAAATTTTAACTGTGGTTTGATTAGTCTGGCTTGTTTTGGCCTTGCTAAAATAACTATGGCATCAATGTCTGGTCTAATCTGCGTCGTTGATTTTATATTTTGTTTAATGATGGTTTGTAATTGTCTTTTTCTGATCAGTGATTCATTTAAACCCAAGGCTTGTTTTATTTCTCTGGAGTAATCATGTGTAGACTCTGGATAAAATTCGTAACTTATAACTTGCCCATCATTAAATAAAATGTTTTGTTCTAATAAACGTGCCAGGCTCCTTCCAGATTCGGATTCTGGTGCTAATATCATGATTCTTTTTTTATTTTCTGCTTTGAGTCGGTTGGCTACATTTCGCACCTCGTCTTCTTGTGATAAAGCAAACTGATAAAAGCCTTGAAAATTTTCATCTCCTTTTTCAAGTTCATTGAGCAACATAACAGGGATTGTACTAGAGTTTAGTTGAGTTAATTGTTTGATAGAGTCTTTTAACAGGGGTCCAACAATAAATTCAGCGCCAGATTCAATGGCCCCATACCATGCATATGAAAAGAACTGGCTTTCTGAACCTGTATCAAAAAATGTCAGGTTTTGTTGGGCTGAACCATTTCGATATAATGCGGCCATCATGCCATCACGAATACTGTCTGAAATTTCTTTGTACTTGCCGGTCAGAGGCAATAATACTGCTATGTTATTGTATTGATTAATTTGTGAGAAAAAGGCTTTTGCTGGGTGATCTTTCCAACGATTTTTCCATTGCTTTGTTGATTCTGAGTCTTGGGTATAAGCAATATATGCTGCTTCTAACCAACCAAGCTGATATTCTGTGGCATCCATTTTAAATAACGCTTGAGTTAATTCCAGTTCTGAAGTTTG
>JBGCFT010000119.1:0-4450 GCA_045107085.1 Marinicellaceae bacterium
AGAAGACATAATATTTGACCCAAATATATTTGCCATTGGTACTGGCATTGCTGAACACAACAATTACGGCGTTGATTTTATTGAAGCCACTCGTGTGATTAAACAAGAAATGCCTTTGTGTCATGTCTCTGGTGGTGTATCCAATATTTCATTCTCTTTCCGCGGTAACAATCCACTGCGTGAAGCGATCCATTCTGTCTTCCTTTATCATGCCATTAAAGCTGGTATGGACATGGGCATAGTCAACCCAGGACTATTAACTGTCTATGATGACATCGATAAAGACGTGCGTGATCGAATCGAAGATTTATTGTTTAATCGCCGTGATGATGCCACAGAAAGGCTGATGGACATCGCTGCTGGCATTCAAGGCAAAAAACAAAAACAAGCTGACAACAAATGGCGTGAATTATCTATTGAAAAACGCTTGTCTTATGCTTTAGTTCAAGGCATAACGGAATTTATTGACGAAGACACAGAAGCCGCTTACAAACAACTCAATGATCCACTAGGCGTTATTGAAGGTCCATTAATGGACGGCATGAATACGGTGGGTGATTTATTTGGTGACGGTAAAATGTTTTTGCCGCAGGTTGTTAAATCAGCCCGTGTCATGAAAAAAGCCGTGGCGTGGTTACTGCCCTTAATTGAAGCACAAAAAGGCAATCAAAAAGACAATGGCACCATCATCATGGCCACAGTCAAAGGCGATGTGCATGACATTGGTAAAAACATTGTCGGCGTTGTATTGGGTTGTAATAATTATAACATTGTCGATTTGGGCGTTATGGTGCCAGCACAAAAGATTTTAGATGCAGCAGTTGAACACAATGCGGATATTATAGGATTATCAGGACTTATTACGCCATCATTGGATGAAATGAGTGATGTCGCCGCTGAAATGGAATCACGAAACATGAAACTTCCTTTATTAATTGGTGGCGCTACCACTTCACGAACACACACTGCTTTAAAAATAGAACCCAATTATTCTAGTGATACCATTTGGGTTAAAGATGCATCACGTGCCGTTGGTGTGGCACAAAATTTACTCGGTTCCAAAGACCTTAAAAAACCATTTACGGATAAAATTAAAAAAGACTATCAAGAAATAAGAGAACGCAGACTTAATCGTCCAAGCAAAAAAGTCACACTGCCATTAATCGATGCACGGGCCGATAAATACCAAATCGATTGGCAAAAATCTCCTCCCATGCCAACACAAATGACAGGCATAAAAGAATTCCAAGATTATCCATTAGAAAAATTAGTCGATGTCATAGATTGGACGCCGTTTTTTCAAACATGGGAATTACACGGCCGCTATCCAGACATCTTAACCGATGAAATAGTCGGTGAAAGTGCCTCAGAACTCTACAAAGATGCCAAAGCCATGTTAGAAAAAATAGTCGATGAAAAATGGCTAACCGCCAAAGCAGTATTCGGTATTCTTCCGGCGCATTCATCCGGTGATGATGTAATTATTTCACACAACAATCAAAACCACAGTTTACGTAACTTACGTCAACAAAAACAAAAAGCAGGCAATAATTTGTGTCTGACAGATTTTATTGCTCCACAACAAATCGGTCTCGATGACCACATCGGCGCCTTTGCAGTAACTACAGGTATCGGTATTGAAACCAAAATAGCAGAGTTTGAAGCCAATCACGATGATTATTCATCCATCATGCTCAAAGCACTGGCAGACAGATTTGCCGAAGCTTTTGCAGAACATTTGCATCATTTAATTCGCACCGATTATTGGGGATATGCTGAATCAGAAGATTTAAACAATGACGAACTAATCAATGAGAAATACCAAGGCATCCGCCCTGCCCCAGGCTATCCCGCCTGCCCTGATCACACACAAAAAGAACTGCTGTTCAAATTATTGGATGTCGAAAATACAATAGGCGTAGAACTGACCGAAGGCTTTGCCATGTACCCTGCCTCATCTGTTAGCGGTTTCTATTATTCACACCCAGAATCTCAATACTTTGTGTTAGGCAAAATCGGCGAAGACCAACTACAAGATTATGCCCAAAGAAAAGGCATTGATTTAGAAAAGGCTCGGAAGATTTTAGCGCCTAATTTGTAGAAATGTAGCCGTCATTTAATACTAGCCACATGAGAGATACGGTATATCATTGGGTACCATGGTATAATTCTAATTCTGTAGGGTGCAGAACCTTGTACCTGCCCTTTTGGTTAATTGTGGTTTCGTAAAACATTAAATTATACAGAGAAGATAAGGTGATTCACAGAGTATTTTTTAAGTTGGGCGCTCAACCATCAGAGAACAGGGAATTCGACATTAATTCCTATTAAAATTTATTTATCAAACTATCCAAATTTTTGTCATTCTAACCTTGATCTTCATAATATACTTGCATAGCAATTTTCATTATTTCTTCCCTAGATTTTTTAACTTCATTAACATTTCTTGCCCCAATATCAATTACCGAATTAACATAATCAAATTTTTGATACAAATGCAATTTTCCTTCTGGAATTGAAAAAAACACCAATGATGAATCAATATCAATTATTTCATGAAGGTAATAATATAGCTTATAACTTTCTTCACATCCTAATTTTCCTTCACACCATAATCTAATTTTGTTTTTGTAATCTTCTACATCTAATTCATCAGATGTTATTCCATACTCTTTCCACATTCCATCAGGAATAGAGTATGTTTCTTTTAATTCATGATAATATGAATCCAGTTCTATTTCATATTTATCGTCATCTTCATCCTTAGGATATTTATCAATTAACTTCATAGTATAAAAATCATAGCTTTCATTAAAAGCTATTTGCCGAAAAAAATCACTCATACACCTATTTAGCAGAAACTCTTGGTTAGTGTAATTTTCATTATAAAAATTTTCTTTAATACAGTTAATATCATAACTGGTTTGATTTTTAGAAAAATCAATTCCAGGTATCCCTAAAATTGAATCAACTACATTAATTAATCCATCTCTTGCATTGATTGCAATCTTATCTGCTAGAATTGGTGAATAATGTAATACATCTCTATAATCAACACCTAATCAAATTGGTATAATTTTATTCTTATTACCAATTTCCAATGAATTTAAAGCGTTCAATTCTTTTTTCGTCCACTCTTTTTTAAAAAAGTTTTTACTAAGAACGACCAATCCTGCTTTTGAACTCAATATTCCTTTTTCAATTGATTCTCTTATACTATCACCAGCTTTTAATGCAAATTCATCATACCAAACTAAAACACCTCTTTCTTTTAGTTCAACAGCTAATTCTTTTACAAATAACTCTTTGTCTTCGCTGGCGTGGCTTATAAATAAGTCATATTTAATATTATCAATCATAGTGGTTTTCTTAACATATATTGAATTAAAGATTACTTTCAACCCAATAAAAAGGTTTTCTGCTTTGGTGTGCAATGGATCAGATAATAATTTTATTATTTTGTATAGTGTACATGATACTAAAAGGAAAACGATGCAACAAAGTTCTTCTAATTGAATTTACAACAATTGGATAGAGTTCAGGTGATTCAACTATTTTATCAATTGACTTTTTAACGTCACTTTTAAATGAATCTCCTAAACCATCTTGTTGTAAATTATAGAAATCTTTAGAATCTTCAATTTCTAATTGAGCCAATTCTAATATTTCTAACTTCATGAGCCAAATACTTGCTCATAAGATACTGACTTAAGTTTACCTTGTTGATAAGCTTTTAATCTTTTTTGAGATTCTTCAATCCAAATTTTATCAACTTCCATATTGGGTTCATTTAAACTCTGGATTAAGTTTTCGATAAGTAGGTACCTTTCCTGTGGCTTTAGGTGAAGGGCTTCATTTATTATATTTTGAATATTCATAATCACTATACTATAGACTCAATAATTAATTTTTCAAACTAATATATCAAATATTTTATTTTAGTACATAAGAAATCACACCTAACATGCCCAAAGTTGATATGAAAAAGCCAATAATGCTGTAATCCATTTTTAAGTATTTTATTCATACTAATAATCCATAACAGAAACATCATCACATAAAATCGGCTCAGAAGTATTAATTTGAGTTCTCTTTTCAGGATAATATGTCTTTATTTCATTTCCTATTAATCCATCAGCGTAATTCTAGCAATTATTTCTCAGAACCGCTTTGTAATCACTTTCATCAGTGATACCATTATTAAAAAAATCCAAGACTTCAAATTCTAGTCCTGTCGGCCTGCTCCTTCAATCGATGAATCTTTAATATAAACATCAATAACTGAAGGACTCTGCATGACTGCTTCCACAATTGCATTATTAGTCGCAAATCAGCGAAGAAGATAAAGTGCGGAATAAAGAATGGTTTGAGAATTTTTGCACAAAGATACAACATGTGGATGAAGCAAAAAAGTCATGAACTTAGCACTACTCTGGGATTTTTAGAGTTA
>JBGCFT010000012.1:0-33075 GCA_045107085.1 Marinicellaceae bacterium
TGTGTTATAAAATCGGGTCGTATCATAACAGAACAACCTGAATATTGCATTAATGAAACGAAGCATTGTTATGAATTATTGATGTCAATCACGGATTTGTGGTAAATATTGTTTAAATTCTCTAATTGGAATCAATTCAGCACCCATAGACTCCAGATGATCACTGTGGGTTTGACAATCTAAAATTTTAAAATTGTTTTTCCGAAGGTATTGGGTTAATTCGTATAAGGCAAATTTAGAACCATTTGCCTGTGCGCTGTACATGGATTCTCCATAGAATATATTTTCTAAAGCAATGCCATAAATACAGCCAGCAAATTTGTCTTCGACATCAATTTCTAAACAATGTGCAATGCCCATCTTATGTAATGTCAAATAAGCTTTTTTCATTTCATCGGTAATCCAGGTTCCAAAACCGTCTTTTCTGGTTTTTGAACAATGATTAATAACCGATTCAAAATTTCTATCAAAATGTACAGTGTAATTGGTTTTTTTTAAAGCACGTTTAAAACTTCTAGAGACATGAATTTTTTCGGGAAATAAAACCATTCTTGGGTTGGGTGACCACCAAAGAATCGGCTCGCCGCTTGAATACCAAGGAAATATGCCATGACTGTATGCATTTATTAACATTTCTGGACTCAAATCACCACCAGAGGCAAGCAATCCATTTGGTTCATTCATGGCTTCTTCAATGGATGGAAAAATATTTTTTCCATCCATTGAAGGCAGATAAAACTTCATTGAGACATACGACAATCTATCATAAACTCAAATTGCCCTTTTATGTCGTCAAATCTACTACTGAGCATCCAAATATTTCTCTGCATCTAACGCAGCCATACAACCCGTTCCCGCAGATGTGATTGCTTGACGGTATATATGATCAGAAACATCTCCTGCAGCATACACTCCTTCTATTGTGGTTTGAGTAGCATTACCATTTTGTCCGCTTCCCACTGTCAAATAACCATGATTCATTTCTAACTGGTCTTTAAATATTTGTGTATTGGGACTGTGCCCTATCGCAATAAAAACGCCATCGACTTCAAGGTGTCTCATAACATCGGTATTTTTGTCTTTAACATTAATACCCGTAACACCCATTTTATCTCCAAGAACTTCGTCTAAATTATTATTCCAGACAAACTCAATATTTCCATTTTCTGCTTTATCTTTAATTCGGTCGATGAGTATTTTTTCTGAACGCAGCTCATCACGTCTATGAACCAAATAAACTTTTGATGCGATGTTAGAAAGGTATAAGGCTTCTTCAACTGCTGTATTTCCGCCACCGATAACGGCAACTGGCTTGTCTCTATAGAAAAAACCATCACAAGTGGCACAAGCAGAGACGCCTTTGCCTTTAAATGCTTCTTCAGATTCCAATCCTAAATATTTGGCACTGGCACCTGTTGCAATGATTAAAGCATCACAAGAATATGTAGCAGAATCACCTTTGAGGATAAAAGGGCGCTGTTGTAAGTCTACTTTATTAATGTAATCATAAACCATTTTGGTATCAAATTTTTCAGCATGCTTCAACATGCGTGCCATTAAATCAGGCCCTTGCATATCATCTGGATCACCTGGCCAATTCTCAACTTCTGTTGTCGTCATTAATTGACCTCCTTGTTCAATTCCCGTGATAACAACTGGATTTAAATTAGCGCGGGCTGCATAAATTGCAGCGGTATATCCTGCTGGTCCAGAACCAACAATAATTAGTTTGTGGTGTATTGTTTCGCTCATGCAAATTCTCTTAAAATTATTATTGCGGCTATTCTAACAAAAAATTATTTTTTTTCCATTAGTGTTTATTGAATGTGATATTCGATTTGTTAAATAGAAGAAAACATTTCATCAAGTTTTTTAAATAAACTTTAAATGAGCAAGATAACTACAGACAATTTCATCTTTTATTCCCTGCATTAAACTTAAAGACTTTAATTTTTGTTCGTGTGCGTTTAAGGAGTAAACTGCAATGTATTTGAGTAGAAACCAAATTTTTATAAAGCACTATTGATAGAAGCAATAAACAGAATTTAAGATATTGCTCATAATCACTTTTAATGTTCTATGGGCAACAGGTTATTCTACCAATTCAAAATCAGATGTATCAATTTCAGGTTTTTTTGGCTTTTCAGGTTGTGGTAGCACCTTACCAGGTTCTTCCAAATCCAGGTCTTCAAAATCAAACAGTGGTGGTTCAACATCTTGCTTTTCAGCAAAAACAGCACCAACTTCATCCAAAGTGAGATTTGAAATGTCTAGTTCAGGAACTGGTATTTCAGGTTTGTGATCCATGATACTTCCGACTTCATCAACTTGAAAATTTTTCAGGTCATATTGTTTTTTCTCAACAGGGAAATATTTTACCAGTGTGACTCCTACCTCATCTAAGTCGAATTGATTGGCATCATAATTTTTTGGCTGAATAAAAGGCTTGTTGGCCAATATGGCTCCAGGTTCTGCCATGGTCATGGTATTTTTACTTTGTTCGGATTCTGCTTCTTGAATTTTACTTAATGAAACCCTTAAACCTGCTTTTTTTAATGCCGCTCTGAAATGGCTGGCTTTGTCCATTGGCAGTGCCTTTTTTAAAGTGCGGGCTTTACCATCAAAAAAAACAGTGGCTTTTTCATGAGAAAGTTTGAATAGCTTTGAAAAATGGAGAATGGCTTTTTCTTTATTGATTTTATTAGTAAATTTACCCTTAAAGACCACATCAAATAGAACTTCACTCATGATAACCTCTCATCTTGTTGTTTCCATAATTCATTAATCCAGTCTTGCAGCTCTTTTCTAAATGGCATGTCTGTTATGTAATTCCTATTTTTTAAACTTTCAGGAATTCTTATTTTATTTATAATAATTTCTACTTTATCATACTTTCCTGTCATGTACTGCCATGCAGATGGAGCTTTCGGTGAATATTTTAAACTGACTTGAATCAAATAAGATATTTGATTGCCCATTGAGCCCAATACAAACCCTATTCCACCTGATTTTGGTTTAAGCAAATTTTTGTATTTTGAATGTTGTTTTTTATGTTTGGATTCGGAAAAACGAGTGCCTTCAACAAAGTTCAAAACCGAAATCGGATAGTCTTTAAACTTTTCACAGGCTTTTTTTGTGACTTCTAAATCCTTACCTTTCATGTGTGGATTTTTTGCCAAATAATCTGCACTAAAACGCCGCATAAAAGGAAAGTCCAAAGCCCACCACGCCAAACCTAGTAATGGTACATAGATTAATTCTTTTTTAAGAAAGAACTTTAAAAATGGTATTTTTTTGTGAAAAACATTTTGTAATATTGGAATATCAGCGGCAGCTCGGTGATTACTGATTACCAAATACCAATCATCTGGCTGTAATTGATCCAATCCATGTACTTCTAATTTTCTACCATGAAAAAATTGGTGCGAATGGGTATTTAACCACACCCAATTTGTAGCAATCCACACTAAAAATTGAGACAAATATTTTCTTATATATTGGTTTGGAAGTATGAATTTAATCAAAGAGAAGAAAACCAATATAGGCACCCAGAACATGGTGTTTAATATGACAATAAATGAAATAATTGTTCCTTTGATAAATGACATCAGTTACTTTTTCGTTGAGTTATTCAGCCATTTTATCTAGTTTTGAACGAATTTTCACTATTATTTAACTTAAAATGCCATAAGTTTTGAGATTTTAATACACTTTTCTTGTGCTTGCGTATACAATATATCTCTTTATTCGAACATAGAGATATAATAAACATGAGCGACTACCTTTTTACCTCAGAATCTGTATCTGAAGGACACCCAGACAAATTGGCTGACCAAATATCTGATGCGATATTAGATGCCATATTAGAACAAGACAAATCAGCCCGAGTGGCCTGTGAAACAATGGTTAAAACTGGAACAGCAATTGTAGCTGGCGAAGTAACTACCAGCGCATGGGTTGACTTAGATGACGTTGTGAGAAAAGTAATCACAGACATTGGTTATGATAATTCTGATGTCGGTTTTGATGGACACACGTGTGCTGTCATGTCATTACTTGGCAAACAATCAGGTGACATTAATCAAGGCGTTGATAGAGAAACGGCTAAAGCGCAAGGCGCAGGCGATCAAGGTTTAATGTTTGGTTATGCATCAAATGAGACAGATGTTCTGATGCCTGCACCCATTACTTATTCTCATCGTTTAGTAGAGCGTCAAGCTGAAGTCAGAAAATCTGGTCAGCTATCATGGCTTCGTCCAGATGCCAAAAGTCAACTGACTTTTCGGTATGTCGATGGTAAACCCGTTGCGATCGATGCTGTAGTTTTATCTACA
This sequence comes from Marinicellaceae bacterium, assembly GCA_045107085.1. Taxonomy (GTDB): domain Bacteria; phylum Pseudomonadota; class Gammaproteobacteria; order Xanthomonadales; family Marinicellaceae; genus NORP309. The sequence continues at coordinate 4,335 of JBGCFT010000012.1, forward strand.
CAGCACGATGAAGATATTTCTTTAGATACACTTCGTGAAGCGGTTATGGAAGAAATCATCAAACCAGTATTACCAAGTGAATGGTTGGACTCAAATACACAATACCACATTAATCCTACTGGCAAGTTTGTCATTGGTGGACCTGTTGGAGATTGTGGATTAACTGGAAGAAAAATTATTGTAGATACCTACGGCGGCATGGCACGTCATGGCGGTGGTGCGTTTTCAGGCAAAGATCCTTCAAAAGTAGATCGTTCAGCTGCTTATGCGACACGTTATGTTGCTAAAAATATTGTTGCTGCAGGCCTTGCTGAACGCTGCGAAGTTCAAGTATCTTATGCTATTGGTGTAGCTAAACCGACTTCAATCAGTGTAACCACCTTTGGGACAAACAAAATTCCAGAAGCTAAAATTGAAAAATTAATTGCTGAACATTTTGACCTGACTCCTTATGGAATAATCACTGAATTAGACCTTATACGTCCTATTTATCAGAAAACTGCGGCTTATGGTCACATGGGTAGAACTGAAGAAGAGTTTACTTGGGAAAAAACAGACAAAGCAGCTTTGTTAAAAGCCGCTGCAAATTTATAAACTAAAAGAGAAAATAAAATGACACAAGCAAACATTAAAAATATTAATAAAGAAGATTACATTATTAAAGACATAGGTCTGGCAGAATGGGGTCACAAAGAATTTCGCATTGCTGAAACAGAAATGCCAGGATTAATGAGTATTCGTGAAGAATATAAAAATGCTCAACCATTAAAAGGGGCACGCATTGCTGGCTCATTACACATGACTGTACAAACAGGTATACTCATTGAAACATTACGTGCACTTGGCGCTGATGTTCGTTGGGCTTCATGTAATATTTATTCAACACAAGATCATGCTGCTGCTGCTATTGCAGACCAAGGCATTCCAGTTTTTGCTGTTAAAGGCGAAACATTGGATGAATACTGGGAATACACACATAGAATCATGCAATGGTCAGATGGTGGTACACCCAATATGATCTTAGATGATGGTGGTGATGCTACGATGTTACTCATGTTGGGTTCAAAAGCTGAAAAAGATCCTTCTGTTTTAGATAACCCAGGTTCTGAAGAAGAAATCTGTTTATTCAATTCTATTAAAAAGCGTCTACCAACTAGTAATGGTTGGTACACAAAAGCATTGGCTGGGATCCAAGGCGTAACTGAAGAAACAACAACTGGTGTTCATAGATTGTATGAATTGGCCAAAGCTGGTGATTTACCATTTCCTGCCATCAATGTTAATGATTCAGTGACTAAATCAAAATTTGACAACTTATACGGCTGTAGAGAATCTTTGGTTGATGGAATTAAACGTGCTACAGATGTCATGGTTGCTGGTAAAGTGGCCGTTGTTTGTGGTTTTGGTGACGTTGGTAAAGGTTCAGCTCAATCATTACGTGCATTAGGCGCTATTGTTATGGTGACTGAAGTGGATCCAATATGTGCACTACAAGCTTCAATGGAAGGCTACACTGTAGTGACTCTTGATGATGTCTGTGACAAAGTTGATATTGTAGTAACAGCAACGGGTAATTACAACATTTGTACTTATGAACACATGGCTAAAATGAGAGATCAAACAATAGTTTGTAATATTGGTCATTTTGATAATGAAATTGATGTGGCTGGACTAGAAGAAAAATGCGAATGGGATAATATTAAAGATCAAGTTGATCACGTAATATTTGAAGATGGTAAACGCATCATATTATTGGCACGTGGTCGCCTCATTAACTTGGGTTGTGGTACTGGTCATCCTAGTTTTGTTATGTCAAATTCTTTCACTAACCAAGTTTTAGCTCAAATTGAGTTATTTGTTGATGGTGAAAAATACAACAACGAAGTTTATGTTTTACCTAAAAGACTGGATGAAAAAGTTGCCCGTTTACATTTAGGTAGAGTTGGTGCCAAGTTAACACAATTAACTGATAAGCAAGCGGCTTATATTGGTGTAACTCCTGAAGGACCATATAAACCTGAACATTACCGTTACTAATAAAATAGTAATAGTTTAAGATTAATTCGTTCCTTTGCATTGCGAAGGAACGATGACATTAAAAACAGAGAGAATACGAAGTCATGAAAAATGTGAATTTTAGTTTTGAATTTTTCCCAGCCAGAACAGATGAACAAAAAATCATCTTGCAAAATACCCAAGAAAAACTAAGAAAACTCAATCCTGAGTTTTTCTCTGTGACTTTTGGTGCCGGTGGCTCGACAGTCGATGCCACAGCTGAAACTGTTTTGGAATTAAATAAACACAAAACTCCTTTGGTCATTCCTCATCTATCTTGTATGGGCGGAACGCCTGATTCAATTAAAATACTGTTACAAAAGTATTTAGATAATGGCATTAAGAATATTCTAGCTCTTCGCGGCGATGTTCCATCTGGAATGGGCTCTGTGGGTTATTTTCGTCATGCTAATGAACTTATTGAATTTATTAAAACAGAGTTCAATGATAGCTTTGATATCACTGTTGGTTGTTACCCTGAAATCCATCCTGAATCTGCTTCGAATGAAACTGAATTAAAGTATTTTAAACAAAAAGTGGATGCTGGCGCGAGCCAAGCCATCACCCAATTCTTTTTTAATGCCGATGCCTATTTTTCATTTGTAGAAGAATGTCATAAAAAAGACATAGATATTCCAGTTATCCCTGGAATTATGCCAATTACTAATTTTAGTAACATCAATCGATTTTGTGGTTTTTGTGGAGCTGAAATGCCCCGCTGGTTAAAATACAAACTACAAGGTTATGGTGATGACAGAAAATCGATTCAGCAATATGGCACAGAATTTATTACCAAATTATGTGAGCAGTTAATTGAAGGTGGAGCACCAAGCTTACATTTTTATACATTAAATCGCTCCAAAGCAACCTTAGATATTACCAATAATTTAACTGGCAAATAAATCTGATATCAAAAATTCTGTGATATTAAAATCTTACTCTCAATCAAGCAACTATTGATAAGTCTTAAGTAAAGTTGGCTTACGTCTTGCCATTGAAGCTTGCTCCCAAGCATAAGCAATTTTTATTAATTCAGCCTCAGAGTAGGCTCTGCCAATAAATGAAAAACCAATGGGCATTTTTTTAATAAAGCCTGATGGTACAGTTATGCTTGGATATCCCGAGACAGCGGCAAGAGACGAACTAGAAACAAAGCCGCCAAAACTGTCTCCATAAATCAAATCAATCATCCAAGATGGTGTATTAGTTGGTGCAAAAATAGCATCCAGTTGATGTTTATCCATCACCATGTCTATGCCTTTGTCTTGTGTCAAATATTTACTATTTTTTAAAGATTTTTTGTAGCTGTCGTCATCAAGGCTACCCATTGCCTGGGCTTTTTCGAAAATTTCTTGTTCAAAATATGGCATTTGTTTATCAGCATGTGTTTTATTGAACTGAATGAGCTTTTCTAAAGAGTCGTACTTGCCTCCTCTGTTCTTAAGATATTTATTAATGTCATTTTTGAATTCATATAACAATACTCCATATTCGTCTTCTCCAAAATTTTCTAAATCTGGAAATTCAACATCAATCAATAAAGCTCCTTTTTGCTTCATTAAATTTAATTGTTGAGTCATCAAGGCATCTAATTGTGCATTTTTACCAAAATATTGTCTTGCCACACCAATGCGCGCTCCTTTCAATCCATTTTTATCCAGTGAATTGTTATAATTCATAGAGAAATCAATTTCGCCTTCTTTTAAAAGATTCACACTATCATTAACGTCTTTTGCAACCATTGCTTGAAACATTATAACTGCATCAGAAACAGTTTTCGCCATTGGACCAGATGTGTCTTGAGAATGAGCTAAAGGAATAATGCCACTTCGTGATAACAATCCCAATGTTGGCTTGATGCCAACAATGCCATTAATTGAAGCAGGACAAACAATAGAACCATCTGTCTCAGTTCCTACTGCAACTGATATTAAATTAGCAGAAACTGCTACTCCTGAACCCGATGAAGAGCCACAAGGGCTTCGATCTAAAATATAAGGGTTATGGGTTTGTCCTCCTCGAGATGACCATCCACTTGATGAATTGTTTGATCTGAAGTTTGCCCACTCGCTCAAATTAGTCTTACCAACAAGTACTGCACCAGATTTTCTCAATTGTTGAATAATAAAAGCATCTTTTTCAGGAGTTGGAGCATTCACTAAAGCCAATGATCCAGCAGTAGTTTTCATTTTGTCTGCTGTTTCGATGTTATCTTTAATCATGAAAGGAATGCCATGCATTGGCGACCTAACTTTTCCATTCGCCCGTTCCTCATCCATATCACTGGCTATTTTAAGAGCATCAGGATTTAACTCAATGACGGCATTCAACTGACTATCATATTTTTCAATCCTATTGAGATATAATTCAACCAACTGCTTAGAGGTCAAAGTGCCTTCATTCATATGCTTTTGCATGGTCAGAATAGACATTTCCTCAATATTAATTTTATTGAATTTGTCCTCAGCAGAAACATCACCGCATGATAGGACTGAAATAGTCGCCAAAATCATTGCTAATTTATTCATTTTTATTGTCCTCAAATCTTATTTTTTACTTATTTAATAGTGATTTTTAATATTGTTGTTATATTTCAATAGCTTACATTGTTATCTTAATAGAGTACATTAACTAACTCATTGATATCATTGGTTTTTTTTAAATCATATATTGACACCTGTATACAATAAGGATAAAGTGCAATTATGTGGTATAAAGTGGTATTTAGTGGTTAAAACACAATAAATAATATGTTTTTTGGTGAATCAGCAGCAAATTTAGACGCTAAAGGGCGTTTAACAATCCCGGTAAAGTACCGAGAAATGCTTGTTGACGTCTGTAAAAATGAATTAGTCATCACCTATAACCCGTTTGAAGTTTCATCACTGTTTATATATCCAAAGCAAGAGTGGCAGAGAGTACATGATTCTGTCAAGCCATTAAGTAGTTTTGATTCAAATCATAGAAATTTGCAGCAAAAATTGATTGGTAGTGCCTTTTTTACAGAACCTGATAAAGGCTCTCGTATTCAATTACCAATAAGTATGCGCACTGTTGCCTCTTTAGATAAAAAAGTAATTTTGCTTGGTATGGGCGATAAATTTGAACTGTGGAACGATGAAGCATTAATGAAATCAAGACACCAGATACCCGATCTCAGTGAAGGCGTTTCTGATGACATGAAAAAGTTGGTACTTTAAAACATGAAAAATCTGCATGAAACAGTTCTTTTAAAAGAAGCTGTGATGGCTCTTGAAATAAACAAAAACGGAAAATACGTTGATGCGACGTTTGGCAGAGGTGGACACAGTCAATTAATATTGTCTCAGCTAGAAAGTGGTCAATTGCTCGCTATAGATCAAGATCCCAAAGCCATCAAACAAGCACAACAAATAAATAATGACAATTTATTGATAGAGCATGGAGCTTTTGAACAACTAGAAAAAATGGTGACCCATCACTTTACTGATAAAGTTGATGGTATTCTTTTTGACTTGGGTGTTTCATCACCACAAATTGATGAAGCCAGCCGTGGTTTTAGTTTTAACAAAAACGGGCCATTAGATATGCGTATGAATACTGAAAGCGGAGAAACGGCGGCAGAATGGTTAAATCGAGCAAGCTGGAAAGAAATTTCAAAAGTATTGTGGCGATATGGAGAAGAGAAAAATGCCACAAAAATAGCCAAAGAAATTGTTATTTATAGAGAAGAAGTAAAACCATTAGAAACAACCAATGAATTAGTAAGCATTGTAGAAAAAATAAATAAATACAGTAAAAAACACCCAGCAACACGGACATTTCAAGCGATTCGGATTCACTTAAATAGAGAACTTGAACAAATTGAAAATGTTTTGCCTGCTGCAATAAATTGTTTGAAGAAAAAAGGAAGACTTGTTGTCATTAGTTTTCATTCATTGGAAGACAGATTGGTCAAAAGATTTTTCAAAAAACTATCAAGTGCTTCGAAATTTGATAAAAGAATGCCCATTGCACCATTAGAAAGTGCAAGTATAAAAATAGTGGGAAAACCCACTAAAGCTTCTGAATCTGAGGTAGAACATAACCCCAGATCCAGAAGCGCCATTATGAGGGTGGTAGAAAAGTTGTGAAAATAAAGGACATTTTAGTGCCTCTTTCACTTATGGTTTTATTGTTGGTGGTGGTTGTTGATTATATATATCTCCAACACACTACCAGAAATAAATTTGTAGAATTACAAATATTAATTGAAGAAGAAAGAGACCTCAATACAGATTGGGGCAAATTACAAATTGAACATTCAACATTGGTAAATAACAGTCGAGTTGAGGCGCAAGCAAGTAAAAATCTGGACATGATAATTCCAGAATCTAAACATATTTTGAACATAAAAAGATGATAAAAAAGACAACAATTCAAAACAATAAAAAAGGAGACGGTGTGAATATAAATATGCGCATATCAATCGTTATAGCTTTTTTAATGCTGTGTTTTACGGTCATTGTTGTTCGGGCATTTACAATACAGGTTAAAGGCAAAGAATTTTATACTAATCAAGGCGATCTACGTCAAATACGAGAGATCGATTTACAAGTGCCACGGGGTACAATTTTTGATAGAAATGGAGAACCCTTAGCTATCAGTACACCAATGGTTTCAATTGGAATTGAACCATCAAAATTAATAGACCAATTATCCAGAATTGAACAATTAGCTGAATCATTAAGCCTTGACGTGGACAAATTAAAAGAAATTATTGCAGATAAAAAAGATAAAAAATTCATCTACATCAAACGTCGAATCCCTCCTTATATAGCAGACACAGTTCGTGCACTCAATATTAAAGGTGTGGAATTTCGAAAAGAATTTAAAAGATTTTATCCTGCTGGAGAGATAGTTTCACAATTAATCGGCTTTACAGACGCAAATGATATTGGCAAAGAAGGTCTAGAAAGCACTTATGACCAGTGGCTTGCAGGGACAACTGGCCGTAAAAAAGTCATGCAAAACAGATTTGGTCACATCATAAAAGATATCAAAGAAGTGGCCGTTGCTGAACCAGGTAAAGACATCAATCTTAGCATAGATCGAAGGTTACAATATGTTGCTTATAAAGCGCTAAAACAGGCCGTTTTCAAACACAAAGCTGAAAAAGGGGCTGCTATCATTCTTGATGCTGCCACAGGTGAAATTTTAGCAATGGTGAGCCAGCCCTCTTACAATCCCAATAACATTTCACAAGAATCAATTGGTGGTATGCGCAATAGAGCCATACAAGATATTTATGAACCAGGTTCTGTTATCAAACCATTTACCATTGTTGCGGGTTTATTAAGTGGCGATTATGATGAAAACAGTATCATTGATACCACGCCAGGTGTCTTTGAGGTTGATGGCTATAGATTTAAAGACTTTAGAAATTATGGTGAAGTTGATCTTAAAACAATCCTCAATAAATCCAGCAATGTCGGCTCTGCAAAAATTGCACTAAGTCTGAGCAAAGACCACCTTTGGTACACTTTTAATTTGTTCGGATTAGGTTCGACAACTAACAGTGGAATTATTGGAGAATCATCAGGTCATTTACCAGATTATGAGCGTTGGAGTCGTTCTCGTCAAGCCAGTATTTCATTTGGATATGGCTTACAAGTTACTACACTTCAATTAGCCAGTGCTTATGCAGCTATTGCTAACAAAGGCCGTTGGCGTGCTCCTTCCTTTATCAAAGGAGAGGTTAAAGAAGACAAAGCCATCATTGATCCCAATGTCGCAGAAAAGGTCAGTAACATGCTTATTTCAGTTGTGACAAAGGAAAATACCGGCAAACAAGCCATAATTGACGGATATCAGGTTGCAGGTAAAACTGGAACTGCCAGAATGGCGGCAAAAGGTGGATACTCAGACAAATATATAGCGAGCTTTGTTGGATATGCTCCTGCAAACAATCCAAGATTGGTCGTAGCAGTCAGCATCACGGATCCTGTTGGAGAAGAATATGGCGGCGGTGCAGTAGCGGCTCCTATCTTCAAACAAGTGATGCAAGACAGTTTAAGAATTTTGAACATTTCTCCGAATAATATACAACCACAAATATCTATGGAGACAAGCAATGAAAATTGATTTAAGTCAGGTATTAAATTGGATTGGAATCAAAGCTAAAGATTTGGATATTTCTGTCACAGGTATATGCCATGACAGCCGAAGAATTACTCCTGGAGATTTGTTTATTGCTTTAAGTGGATTTGATAACCATGGCATCGATTTTGCCTATCAAGTTCAAAGAGGCGGAGCTTGTGCGATATTAGCAGAGTCAATCACTGATAAAAAAGCCAAACCTAAAGGCAGACAGCAGCCATTGTTAATTCCTGTCATTGAGGTTGAAGACTTATCCAAAAAACTGGGTATTTTGGCTTCTAACTTCTATCAAAACCCATCTAAAGATTTAGACATTATTGGTATCACTGGAACCAATGGTAAAACATCATCAGCTTGGTTAATGCTGCAAGCTTGGGAAAAGTTGGGCTTAAAAGCAGCCTATATTGGGACCTTAGGATATGGAACATTGAAACAGATGCATGAGTTGAAAAATACCACACCATCATCACTAGAGTTACAAAAAATATTATCTGAGTTTACTGAACAAGGCATAACAAATGTGAGTATGGAAGTCTCTTCACACGGTTTGGAGCTAGGCAGAGTTAACAATACCAGGTTTTTAGGAACTGCTTTTACAAATATAAGTAGAGATCATTTGGATTTTCATGGCAGTATGGAACAATATGCAGCGTGTAAACAAACTTTATTCACCGACTACGATGCAAAATTCTGTGTCATCAATAAAAAAGATTATTATGGAAAAAAATGGTTAGGCAATCTTACTGGTAACAATCTAAGTTATGCCATTGAAGATTCAGCCGCAGATTTATCGGCCAAAAATATAAAAATGAGCCCAACTGGAATAGAGTTTGATGTGTGTTGGCAGAAAAAAGAATACCCAGTGCAATCTTCATTATTGGGCAGGTTCAACATTGATAACATCATGTTAGTTGTCGCAACTTTGTTATCACAAGAATATAAAATTTTAGAAATCATTAAACTCATACCTGATTTCAAGCCTGTTCCAGGTCGAATTAATTGTGTTGAATTAAAAGATAAGGAAATTAAAACACCCTTGGTCATTGTTGATTATGCCCATACTCCAGATGCACTTGAACAAGTTTTAAAGGCTTTAAAAGAACACAATGCAAGAAAAATATGGTGCGTATTTGGATGCGGCGGGAACAGAGACAAAGGCAAACGTCCAAAAATGGGCCACATTGCAGAAACTCTTGCCGATGAAGTTATCATCACTGACGATAATCCTCGGTATGAAGACAATAAACACATTGTGCAAGACATATTAATGGGCATGAACTCCACTCCAAAAGTGATTCATTCTCGTCAAGATGCCATTGCATATGCCATCAAAAAATCACACGCCGAAGATTTGATTTTAATAGCCGGTAAAGGCCATGAAACTTATCAACTTGTTAGCGGACAATACTTTCCATTTGATGACAAAACCATTGCTTCAGATTTACTCGCACTTAAAGTTGAGGGCTCCTTATGATTAGCATGAACCTACATCAAGCTGCAGCTGTCACAGGCGCTACATTGATTGGAAAACCCGCTCAATTTAGAGGTATTTCAACTGATTCTAGAAAAGATTGTTCTGGAAACTTATTTGTGGCGCTCAAAGGAGAAAATTTTAATGGTGAAGAACACTGCCAATCAGCTCTAGATAATGGTGCAGTCGCCATATTAACCAGTTCTGCACAAGAAATAGAGGCACCACAGCTTATCTGTAAAGACAGTCTTGAATCTTTATCAGTTCTAGCTAAAAACTGGGCCAATCAATGCCAAGCAAAAATCATCGCCATTACTGGATCAAATGGTAAAACCACAGTAAAAAACATGCTTTATTCGATATTATCAGTCTCAAATCAATGCAGTGCAACCCAAGGAAATTTAAACAATGAAATTGGTGTACCTTTAACACTATGCAATATTAACCCGCAAGATGATTTTGCTGTCATTGAAATGGGTGCGGCAAAATTAGGCGACATAGAATGGCTCATCTCTTTGGTTGATGCCAGTGCAGCCACAATTACCAGTGTTTCTGAAGCCCACATTGAAAGATTTGGCTCATTTGAAACCATAGTTAAAGAAAAAGGCAAAATAATTACCAGACTTACAAACAAAGATTTTGCAATTTTGCCAAGTGACAATGAAAACTTTGACTATTGGGTTGCAAACACTGAAGGCAAAGTTCTAAGTTTTGGCAAAAACAATCACGCAAACATCAGAATCGTTTCCAATGAACCATTTAATTTAGCCTATCAAGAATCTGTTATTGAAAATATTGAACTGCCAGTATTAGGGACTCATAACCAGGAAAATGCGGCCTGTGCAGCTGCCATTGCTTGGTCTTTAGAGATAAGTGATGATGAAATTAAATCTGGATTAGAAAAATTTATTCCCGAACAAGGAAGAATGCAAAGTCTAGGGAAAATTAATGGCAATCTTATTATCAATGACAGTTATAATGCCAACCCAAAATCCGCCATGGCAGCGATTGAGACTCTTGCAAGTCTTGAAGGAAATACGACATTGGTTTTAGGTGACATGGCTGAACTGGGATTAGATTCTATAAAATTCCATGAACAAATTGGTCACTTTGCTAAACAACACAAGATTACAAACTTATTAACGGTGGGCAAACAGTCTAAATTTGCCAGTTTGGCCTTTTCCAATCAAGCCACACATTATGCAAGTATTGATTTATTATCCAGTGCAATGAAAAATAATTGGCACAGATATGGCACGATTTTAGTAAAAGGATCTAGGTCAATGCACTTAGAAGATTTAATTGCTCAATTATTAAAATTGGAGAAAGTTTCATGATACTTTGGATAGCAGAATATTTTCAGCAAAGTCACAGTTGGCTCAATTTGTTTTCTTACCAAACTTTCCGGGCCATTATGGCGGCATTAACAGCCTTGTTACTTTCAGTATTTTTAGGCCCAGCTTTTATCAGAAAACTTCAAGAAAAACAAATAGGACAACATGTCAGAAGCTTGGGACCTGAATCCCATTTATCAAAACAAGGCACGCCAACTATGGGTGGTGCTTTGATTATATTTTCAATCATAATCGCCTGTTTATTGTGGTCAGATTTAAGTATCAATTATGTATGGATCTGTATGTATGTGTTATTCGGATTTGGTTTAATTGGTTGGTTAGATGATTATAGAAAATTGGTATTAAAAGACTCCGCAGGTTTATCCGCACGGTGGAAATATGCTTTGCAATCAATATTTGGTATCAGTGCAGTATTGTATCTTTTCTATTTTGGCGATGATAGCCTGACTACACAAATGGTGATTCCATTTGTCAAAGATTTGGATTGGGCATTGGGCTGGCTTGTGATTCCATTGGGCTATTTTGTTATGGTTGGCTCTTCTAATGCAGTTAATTTAACCGATGGATTAGATGGATTAGCGATTATGCCAGTGGTATTAGTGGCCGCTGCATTGGGTGTCATCACTTATTTGTCAGGCCATGCAGTATTTTCAGATTATCTGTTTATTCCATTTATTCAAAACGCTGGTGAAGTGGCTATATTTTGCGCAGCCATTGTTGGTTCAGGACTGGGTTTCTTATGGTTTAATACTTACCCTGCTGAAATGTTCATGGGTGATGTTGGAGCATTATCCTTGGGCGCAGCACTGGGAATTGTTGCTATTATCGCACGTCAAGAATTTGTATTTTTCATTATGTGCGGTGTATTTGTTATGGAAACTATCTCCGTGATTTTACAAGTAGGGTCATATAAATTACGCAAAAAAAGAATATTTAAAATGGCGCCTATTCACCACCATTTTGAATTAAAAGGATGGCCAGAACCAAAAGTCGTTGTTAGATTTTGGATCATGGCATTAATTATGGTTCTTATTGGCCTTGCCACTTTGAAAGTGAGATAAAAGTACTCTAGTTATGACAACATTATCCAAACAAGCCAATAAAAAGCCAACCAATAGCTATCTCGCTGTTGGTGTGGATTTTTGGCTGATGGTCTCTGCTTTGTGCCTGGTTTGTATTGGCATAGTTATGGTGGCATCATCATCATTAGCTATCGCTGAGAAATATAACCAGGACGCATTCTATTATGTTAAGCGTCATTTGTTATATATTGGAATTGGTACTATTTTAAGTTGCATTGTACTTGCCATTAAAATGGATTGGATGCAACAATTAAGTCGCATACTTATTGTTGTTGCCATTATATTACTTATTATAGTTTTGATTCCTGGAATCGGCGTCAAAATCAATGGCGCAAGAAGGTGGATAAACTTAGGTCTTGCCCGTTTTCAAGTGGTTGAAGCTGTTAAATTGGCTATGATTGTCTACATAGCAGGGTATATTGTAAGACACAAACAAGGACTTCAGCATAAATTTTTTGGAGTTATAAAGCCCTTGTTATTAGCTGTAGTGCTGGCTGTATTACTCTTATTACAACCAGATTTTGGTTCTGCTGTTTTATTATTAACCATCACATTATTTATGGTATATATCGCAGGTGCAAGATACAGAGATTTGACCATACTCGGATTACTGTCATCATCCTCAATGGCTATTATTGCTATTGCTGAACCCTATAGGTTACAAAGATTAAAAGGCTTTATCAATCCTTGGGATGATCCATTTGATGGCGGTTTTCAATTGGTTCAAGCCTTGATAGCCATAGGTTCGGGTAAAATTTCTGGAATTGGGATTGGCGGCAGCGTCCAAAAATTATTTTATTTACCAGAAGCCCATACAGATTTTATTTTTTCAGTTTTTGCTGAAGAAATGGGCTTTATTGGTGTATTGGTCTTAATTGCCTTATACATTGTATTAATATATAGAATTTTTTCTATTTCTAAAACTGCATTAAATAATGGCAAAGAATTTGCAGCTTATTCCTGTGCAGGCATAGGCGTTTGGATTGCCCTGCAATCATTTTTAAGTATGGGAGTTAATTTAGGATTACTACCAACAAAGGGATTAACCTTGCCGTTGATAAGTTCTGGTGGTTCTGCAATCATGATGAGCTTATTAAGTTTAGCGATTGTGATGCGGGTTTCATATGAAAACAGAATGCACAATGTAAAAGCACTTAGACACAAATATGAGGCAGCCTTATGAATCCAAAAAATGTGAAAATAGCGATAATGGCTGGTGGAACTGGCGGGCATATATTTCCAGGATTGGCTGTAGCTGAACAATTAAGAAACAATAACGCTCAAGTCGTATGGCTAGGTGCTATTGGCGGCATGGAAGAAAGTTTGGTAAAACAACACGACATACCGATAAAACTTTTAGCAATTAAAGGACTCAGAGGTAAAGGAATCAAAGGCTTATTAACTATGCCCTTCAAATTATTTGGAGCAACACGACAAGCTTCAAAATTTTTTAAATCTGAAAATGTCAATGCTGTTATCAGCATGGGTGGCTATGTTGCTGGACCAGGTGGCTTGGCCGCTAAACTAAAACGCATCCCTCTTTTGGTTCACGAACAAAACAGTAAATTTGGCATGACCAATAAATACCTATCAAAATGGGCTAAAAAAGTATTAACGGGTTTCAACCTTCACGGTTTATATAAATCAAAATGGGTTGGAAACCCTGTAAGAAGCGATATTGAAAATTGTCAAAAAAGTAGGAAAGATAATACAGTGGTTAACATACTGGTTATCGGAGGTTCTTTGGGCGCAAAAAGTCTAAATACAATCGTCCCGAAACTACTTAAACCTTTATTAGAAGATGACCTCATCAATGTTAAACATCAATGTGGAAAAAATAATCAAGAGTCAACAAGAACTTTGTATGAAACCAAAAGTAATGTATCAGTTTATGATTTCATCAACGATATGAGCGCAGTTTATTCTTGGGCAGATTTTATTATTGCAAGAGCAGGCGCATTGACAATTGCCGAGATAAATGCGGTTGGTTTACCTGCAATATTTGTACCCTACCCTTATGCAGTTGATGATCATCAAACCTCAAATGCTCAAAATATAGTTGATAGCAAAGCAGGTTTCATTTGGCAAGAAAAACAACCCATAACCATTTTAGCTGGCCATATAGATGAACTGGTTAAGTCAAAAGACACGCGTAATTCTATGGCCATCAATTCTAAGCAATTACATAAAAAAGATTCTGCCAAAACCGTTGCAAAGTTATGTCTGGAGATGCTTAGATGAGTTATTTGACTCCAAAAAATAGATTTGTCAATCGCATGAAAAACATTCATATGATTGGAATTGGTGGAAGCGGTATGAGTGGCATCGCTGAAGTTTTACACAATTTAGAGTTTAATGTATCAGGCTCGGATTTAAATGACAGCGATGTAGTAAACAGACTGATTACAATGGGCATTGATGTCACTATAGGACACAAACAAGAAAATGTTATCAATGCCAATGTTGTTGTTGTTTCTTCGGCAATAAAAGACACAAACTGTGAATTAATTGCCGCCAGAGAACAGTCCAAAACAATTTTATCTAGAGCTGAAATGCTAGCTGAATTAATGCGCTTTAAAATTGGCATTGCGGTTGCGGGAACACATGGAAAAACGACAACGACATCTTTAGTTTCTTCAGTTTTAGCAGCAGGACAATTGGATCCAACTTTTGTCATAGGCGGATTACTCAACTCAGCTGGAACCAATGCCGGATTAGGTACCAGTGAGTATTTGGTAGCTGAAGCAGATGAAAGTGATGGGTCATTTCAACTTTTACAACCTATTTTAGCCGTTGTCACAAATATTGATGCTGATCATATGCAAACTTTTAATGGTAAAATATCATTATTGAAGAAAGCATTTGATAATTTTTTACACCATTTGCCGTTTTATGGAGTCGCTATTTTATGTATTGACGATGAAAATGTGGCAGAACTGGCTTCGAAATTACTCAGGCCAAGCATCACCTATGGTTTATCAAGTAATGCATCAATTCAAGCCATAAACATTAAGCATCACAAACAAAATATGCAGTTTGATGTGTTACAAAATGGTGAAAAAATAGCACAAGGAATTAGAATTAACTTACCTGGATTACATAACGTTCAAAATGCATTAGCAGCCATTGCTATTGCTTTAGAATTAGGTATCAGCGTTAATCAAATAAAAGATGGGTTACAAACTTTTGCTGGTATTGGCAGAAGATTTAATCTCTATCAAAATCTAAAATGCGCTGCAGGAACTTTCACTTTAGTCGATGATTATGCCCACCATCCAACAGAATTAACAGCAGCCATTAACGCTTGTAGAGGCGGTTGGAACAACCGACTCGTTGTTGTATTTCAACCACACCGTTATTCAAGAAGCAAAGATTTGTTTGACGAATTTACTCAAGCACTCAACTTGGCTGATGTTTTAGTAATAACAGATGTGTACGCAGCTGGAGAAGAACCTATTTCAGGATATGCAGCAGCTGATTTATGTCGAAGCATCAGAACCCGTGGAAAAATAGACCCGATCTATATAGCTGACATCAATCAACTATCATCTGATTTAAATTCAATACTTCATCATGATGATCTGGTCCTTATAGCAGGAGCGGGTAACATTGGTCAAATCAGTAAAAATATAGTAAAAGAAAATGGCCTCAAAGCTGTCGGGGTTGATTCATGAGTCAGTTAATCGATAAAATATGGAATATTGCAGTTGTGATGGGAGGAGAATCTGCCGAAAGAGCCGTTTCGTTAAGGTCTGGGAATGCCATAGTAAAGGCGTTAAATGCTAAAGGAATACATACCACTGTTATTGATGGTATTTCAGAACTGTTAGCAACAGACACAGATAAATATGATGCTGTCTTCAATATATTGCATGGCGGAGAAGGAGAAAACGGAGAGTTGGCGGGATTACTCTCGTGCCTGAAAGTTAAATACACAGGATCTGATCTAACAGGTGCAGTGCTTAGTTGGCATAAAGACGTAGCAAAAACATTGGTATCGCAAGTCGGCTTAATGACACCAAGGTCCCAGACAATAAGAAAAATAGAGGATTTGAACAATCATTCTAAATACAATGGGCCTTGGATTATAAAACCCACACAAGAAGGTTCCAGTGTTGGATTGTATTTGGTTAAGAACAAAGATAAACTTGCTGCTACTCTTAAAACGGCATTAACTGAAGTTGATTCTGTGTTAGTGGAAGAGTACATCCAAGGCACTGAATGCACGGTGACAATAATTAAAGATAAAGCCCTTCCCGTAATAAGAATATTACCTGCAGTCGAATTATATGATTATGAAGCAAAATACCAAAACAAAACCACTCAATACTTTTGTCCAAGCGGTTTTGAACCTTCAGTTGAACAAGCGTTAAAGAATGACGCCCTTAAGGCCTTTGAAGTACTTTCTTTGAAAGGCTGGGCTCGAATTGATTTTATAGTTGATGACAAAGGAAACCGTTGGTTTTTAGAAGCCAACACAACTCCAGGAATGACAGAAACAAGTTTAGTACCAAAAGCAGCACAAGCAATGGGTTGGAGCTTTGATGAGTTGGTCCTAAAAATCTTGTCTACAGCTTTTGAAAATGGAGAGTTTAATCATGACTAAAGGTGCAAAGCTCTCTGTCTTATTGATTTCATTAACTATATTATTCATGGCTGCTTTAATGTCAGGAATAATTAAGTCAAGTCATTGGAAAATTGATAACATCAGTTTATTTGCAGAATTTAAAAGGGTCAATTCAGAGCAAGTCAGGATTATTGTGGCTTCACAAAATGAAAGATCTTTTTTTAAAGTAAACCCCAATAAAATTCGTGAAGAATTAACCAATATTCCATGGGTCCAACATGTGACAGTTAATAAAAAGTGGCCAAACAGTTTAATTATAAAACTCATAGAACATAAAGCAGTTGCAACGTGGAATCAAGATAAATTACTCAATGAATACGGTGAAGTGTTTAAGGTAGATAGAATTGATGATTTAAATTCATTGCCAAAAATTCACGGTAATGACAACGATTCAAAACTTATTTGGGATAAATACACACGTTTTAATGAAATTGTTAAAAATATAGGACATGACATCAGTACTTCCAACATCAGTAACAGAGGAGGCTGGAAATTGTCTTTATCCAATGGGATTGAAATAAATTTAGGCTCACAACAAATAGATGCGAAATTAGTCAGATTAACAGATACTTGGTCAAAGCTACTTCAATTAAAAGAGCAATTACCAATCTATATAGATTTGAGATACACAAATGGTTACGTGGTTAAATGGCCTCAAACCGAAGAAACGGGCACTGAAGAACTAACTGAGGACAGTACAGCAAATGGCTAAAAAAGTAGACAATAATTTAGTAGTAGGTCTTGACATTGGGACTTCAAAAATTGTTGCAATAGTAGGCGAACAGCACAAGGATGACTCTATTGAAGTTGTTGGCATTGGCTCTTCTCCGTCTCGTGGCTTAAAACGTGGCGTTGTAGTAGATATTGAATCCACTGTTCAATCTATCAGAAGAGCCATTGAAGAAGCTGAGTTAATGGCTGGTTGCGAGATACAATCGGTTTATGCTGGTATTGCAGGAAGTCATATCCGAAGCATTAACTCTCATGGCATTGTTGCAATAAAAGACAAAGAAGTCACTGCCAATGATGTAGAAAAAGTTTTGGATGCAGCCAAAGCTGTTGCTATCCCAACAGATCAACGTGTTCTGCATGTGTTACCACAGGAATTTGTTATCGATGGTCAAGATGGTATAAGACACCCTATTGGCATGTCAGGCGTAAGATTAGAAGCCCGTGTTCACCTTATTACAGGCTCTGATTCAGCAGCGCAAAATATTTCTAAATGTGTGGCCAGATGTGGTTTAAATATCGACCAACTGATTGTAGAACAACTGGCATCATCAGAATCAGTTTTAACTGAAGATGAAAAAGAATTAGGAATTTGTTTAGTAGATATTGGAGCAGGCACAACAGATATTGCTGTGTTTACAAATGGAGCCATAAGACATGCATCAGCGATTCCAATAGCAGGCGATCAAGTCACAAATGATATTGCTGTAGCCATGAGAACACCCACACAATATGCTGAAGAAATAAAACTAAAGTATGCTTGTGCTTTGAGGCAACTGGCTTCCGCAGAAGAAACAATATCTGTGCCCAGTGTTGGTGACAGGGCACCAAGAAGATTAGCCAGACAAACACTGGCAGAGGTTGTTGAACCTCGATATGAAGAATTATTTACATTGATACAAGCAGAATTACAACGCAGTGGCTATTCAGAATTGATGGCTGCTGGAATTGTACTTACTGGAGGGGCATCTAAAATGGAAGGTACGGTCGAATTGGCTGAAGAAATTTTTCATTTACCAGTAAGAATTGGGACACCACAGAATATATCTGGATTAAAAGAAGTGGTCAATAATCCAGTCCATTCAACCGGAGTAGGACTATTGTTATATGGCAATAGGAATGAGCAAAGTGGTAGCAATCTAAATGAATCAAATAGTTGGTTTGTTAGATTTAAAAAATGGTTTTTTTCTGAATTTTAAGTAAGAAAAGACAATAATTTTTAATTAAAACATTTTCGGAGGTAACAAAATGTTTGAGATAATGGAAAATGACAGCAATGGTGCTGTAATAAAAGTCATTGGTTTAGGCGGTGGCGGTGGTAACACTGTGCAACAAATGGTCGAAGCTGATATTAATGGGGTTGAATTTATATGTGCTAATACAGATATTCAAGCACTTGAAAAAACACAATGCAAAAACATTATTCGAATTGGGCAGAATGTCACAAAAGGATTAGGTGCTGGAGCTAATCCTGAGGTGGGAAGACAAGCTGCTCTTGAAGACAGAGAAAGAATTAAAGAAGTCTTACTCAATACAGATATGGTCTTTATTACTGCAGGCATGGGTGGTGGAACAGGAACAGGCGCAGCGCCTGTAGTGGCACAAATTGCAAAAGAAATGAATATATTAACTGTTGCAGTTGTTACTAAACCTTTTCCTTTTGAGGGCAAGAGGCGCATGAACGTTGCTGAAAAAGGTATCCAAGAATTAGAACAGTATGTTGATTCATTAATCACAATTCCAAATGCAAAACTACTGTCTCACTTTGATAGAGATGTGACATTGTTGAATGCATTCAAAGCTTCAAATGATGTTTTACACGGAGCAGTTCAAGGTATATCTGATTTAATTACGTGTCCTGGTATGGTGAATGTCGATTTCGCCGACGTCAAAACTGTTATGTCAGAAATGGGCATGGCAATGATGGGTACAGGCATAGGACGTGGCGATGATAGAGCTGCTGTTGCGACAGAACTAGCCATCAATAGTCCATTGCTTGAAGACATTGATATGAATGGAGCCAAAGGTATTCTAGTTAATATCACAGCTGGTATGGATTTAACTTTAGGCGAAACTCAAGAAATAGGCGAAATGGTCAATGAGTATACATCTGACAACTCCACAGTTGTTATTGGAACTGCTATCGACATGGATATGGATGGAGAAATTCGAGTGACAGTTGTTGCTACTGGTATCAATGGTGAACATGAACAAAAAGTAAAGTTAGTCGATGCTAAACCAGCGGACAAACTTGAAATTTCACCTTCATACATGAGCCAGAGAGTTCCTACTAGCGGAGTAGCTACTGCTACAAAATCAGAAATGATAGATGACTCAGTCATTACTGCTGATAAAGATCCTATGATGAGTGATGATTATCTGGATATTCCTGCTTTTTTAAGAAATCAGGCAGATTAAAAAATATTGACCAAAACTATTCAGCAGCCTCACCTCCGAGGTTGCTGATTGATAAGAAAGAGGAGGAATCTGAACAATGTGTTGTAAATACGCCACAGTGCGTGGCTAAAAAACAACTATTTTTTTGTCAATTAGTAAAAGATGTGATAAACTTCGCAATTACGAGAATTGTTAATAATCTTAAATATAATAATGATAAAACAAAGAACCCTGAAAAATACAGTCAGAGCAACTGGTGTAGGAATACATACCGGCCAAAAAGTTTACATCACACTCAAACCAGCGCAGGAAGACACGGGCATTGTTTTTCGCAGAACAGATTTTGAAACACCTTTAAATATCAAAGCATCTGCTGAATCTGTTGGCGACACAAGTATGTCTACAACTTTGATAAAAGATGAAGTCAGAATTGCAACTGTTGAACACTTAATGGCTGCCTTTAGTGGAATGGGAATAGACAATTGTATAGTTGAATTAAGTGCCTCTGAAGTACCGATAATGGACGGCAGTGCTGGACCATTTGTCTTTTTAATTCAATCTGCAGGTATACAGTTACAAAATAAAGCCAAAAAATTTATAAAAATAATAAAACCTGTCGAAATCAAACATGAGGATAAAGTAGCAAGATTTGAGCCTTATAATGGCTACAAACTAAAATTTGAAATAGAGTTTAATCATCCAGCGTTTTCTGATCATACCAAAACAAAAGAAATTGATTTAAGTACCAACGCATTTATTAAGGAAATTTCACGTGCTCGCACATTTGGCTTCATGCGAGACATAGAAATGCTCCATGAAAATAAATTGGCCATGGGCGGAAGTATGGATAATGCCATAGTATTAGATGATTACCGTGTATTAAATCAAGATGGATTGCGTTATGAAGATGAATTCGTCAAGCATAAAATACTTGATGCTATTGGTGATATCTACCAGTTAGGACACCCAATTATTGGTTCTTTTTATGGTTATAAATCAGGACATGCCTTAAATAACCATTTAGCCAGAAAATTATTAATGGCGACTGATGCATGGGAATACGTAACATACGAGAAAAAAAATCAAAAAGAAGAGATGCTATTTCCCGTTTTTGCCTAATTATTGCTTGAATTAAATTGTGAATAAATCGTTCTTCATTTTAATTTCACTTGTTTCACTATTATCGTGCCAAAATCCAAATAATAACAAACATAACAGCCTCTATGCAAATTATGTCGCATCAGAAAACTTGAATCAGGTAGATAAGATTCAAACATTTAAGTTTCAAGGATGGAATTCATTAGACTATAGGCATCTTATTATTTCTAGCTCCCACAATAAGTCATACTTAATAACTCTTGATTTTTATTGCAATGATTTACTCAGTACTACAAGCATCATCATCAATCAGACAATTAGCAGTAATTTATCAGCAAAATTTGATTCAATTTCAGTTCCCAGAAACCAAGATTTCGAATGTCGTATAAAATCAATTCACCAACTTTCTAAGAAACAAAAAAGTGAAATCACAGCTTTAAGATAAGTAATTAACAGAATTGCAAATTGAATCACATTTTATTTGTATTATATTGTTATAATTGCTAATATTAGTGTGAGCGTTGAACTTTTCATTAGAAAACCTCTCTAAACAATTGTTAATCTTAGGATTTTTGGTAAATATTGTGAAACAAATACAATTCTTAGTATGTTTATTATTCTCAGTGGCCAGTATGAGTCTTTATTCTGCTGACACAAATTTTTCATTAGAAAATATACAACCTCTCAATAACCAGACCGCATACTTTCCAAAACTAATAACTGACAACTCAAAACCTGCTGAAATCAATTACAATTTAAACAGTAACGAATTTAGTATTACAAAATCTGATAACAACGATTGGATAAACATCCAAACCGATCAAAATAAAAATTATAGTATCACACAATCGCAAAATTTAACTTTTGGAAATGAATTATCTTTTGCTTGGAATTTTACCAATTTATTTAAAATAAACCTCAATGTTTTTGAAAACCAATTCCAAGATAGTAACTATGCTTCATTTGAAAGTTATGATAAATTTTTTGGTAGCGCTGATAAAAATTCAACGATTGATTACTCTTCTGAAATAAACAGAAGCATTACTGGTTATAAATTTGGAATATCATCAGAATTGGGGTTAGGCAATAACTACAAATTAGATTTAAATCTAGATTATGGACAACTAGACGGTGCTAACTTGGTTGGCTTTACCAGTGAAGAAATTTCAACCACATCATTTGCATTAGGCATCAGAAAATCAAAATTTGGTGCATCAGTGAACACTGATATTTATCTTGAAGATAACATTGACCTCATGGAAAGCTCAAGACTTGGATTCGAAATAGATTGGTACTTTTCCGATGAGACCAAGATATCTCTTGGCTCTAAGCAACGCATGAATAACATTATTCCAGAATCTAATAATTCACTAGACAGCCTAACTGGCAACGTTCAATACATTAAGTTTCAACATAATTTATAGTAATTCACATTTTATAGCACTAACTCTTAGTGATTTTTAATGGCATTTGTTATAGTTCAATTTTTATAATTTGAATCTCAAATGATAGTCCAAAAATTCGGTGGAACATCCCTTGCCTCAACTAACAAATTAATTTCAGTAGCACAAATAATAAAACACAGTGCTACAAATAAGCAAACTGCTGTTGTCTTGTCTGCAATGGGCAGCCTTACCGATCATTTAATTGATATCATTAACACGGCAATAGAGAATAAAAACTGGGAATCAAAATTAAAAGTAATTGAAGAAGAACACCAAAAAATACTAATCGATCTAAACAATGATTGTTCTATTGAAACACAAAAGCAATCTACAAAGATCAAGTATTTATTTCAAGAGGCTGAAGCTAAACTTACTGGTGTCTCTTTGTTAAAACAATGTCCAGATGATATTTATTCATGGCTGATAACACTGGGAGAACAATTGGTTGTCATATTGATGACTACTCAATTATTATCTGAAGGGTTAACTGTCAAAACCATTGATGCCCGTAAAAACATTATTACAACTGAAGATCCATTTGAAGGCAATGTCGATCTTATTCAAACCAAAAATAATCTAAAACACTATTCCAACTCAAAAGCAGATGTGCTTTTAATGGCGGGATTTGCAGCTTCAGATGTTAAAGGAAAACCATCAATACTTGGAAGAAATGGATCTGATTATTCGGCAGCTATTCTGGCTATAAGCCTTAATGCTGAAATTTGTCAAATATGGACAGACGTAGATGGTGTTTTTAATGCCAACCCAAAAGAAATTAAATCCGCTTATTTAGTACCTCAATTAAGCTATTACGAAGCCATGGAGCTATCCTACTTTGGAGCCAGTATTCTTCATCCCAAAACAATCACACCTTTAATGCAAGCTAATATTCCATGTGTCATTAAAAACACATTTAATTTAACATCAAAAGGAACCACTATAAGCCACGATTCAAATCATGAAGAAAATTTTGCAACCGCCATTTCTAGTTTGAAGAATATTTCCATGGTAACAGTAAGCGGTCCTGGAATGAAAGGCATGGTTGGCATGGCTGCACGAGTTTTTGATTCAATGAGTGATAATAATATTAGTATTAATTTAATTACTCAATCATCATCAGAATATTCTATAAGCTTTTGTATTGAATCACAACATAAAGAAAACGCTAAAAACAGTTTAGAAAAATCTTTTGAATTAGAGCTAGAAAGTGATTTATTGGAACCCATAAACTTTAAAGATGATTTAGCCATTATTTCACTTATTTCTGATAACATGAAAAAAAGACGTGGCACAGCTGCTCAATTTTTTCAATCGCTAGCTATAGCAAACGTTAATATTGTCGCTATTGCTCAAGGATCAAATGAAAGATCTATCTCAGCCGTTATTGAGGCCGATAGAGTCATAAGGGGTATGAATAGTTGCCATCAATTGTTTTTTAACTCTGTTCAACAAGTCGAAATAATTTTAATAGGATGTGGTTTAGTAGGCGATGCTTTTTTGGCTCAAATAAAAAAACAACAAGATTATTTGGCAACACAAAATATTAAAATCAAAGTCTGTGGCATAGTTAATTCAAAGGGAGCCGTATTGCAGGAAGAAGGCATTAATATAGATGACTATAAAAATTTATTACAAACTAGATTGGTATCAATCAGCAAGACTAAACTCAAACAATTTAGACAACAATGCAACATGATTAATCCTATAATTGTCGACTGTACATCTTCTCAAAGTGTAGCTGAGGCATACTTGGACTTTTTTCAAGCGGGATATCATGTGGTGGCAGCTAACAAAAAAGCCAATACCTTATCATATGATTATTATAAGCAGCTCAAACTCAATGCCATTAAATCTAATAGGCAATTCAATTATGAAACCAATGTAGGTGCTGGCCTGCCAGTCATTGATACCTTTAGAAATTTACTCAGAGCTGGAGATAAATTGATTAAATTTGAAGGCATCTTATCGGGATCAATGTCATACATATTTGGCAAGCTTGATGAGGGATTGCCACTTTCAGAAGCTGTGATTAAAGCAAAAAACAAAGGCTTCACAGAGCCTGATCCTCGAGATGATTTATCTGGTATGGACATAGCAAGAAAAGTCTTAATAGTTGCACGGGAAGCAGGATACCCAATGGAGTTATCTGATGTGAAGATTGACTCCTTATTGACTGAAGAATTAATTAATTGTGAATCAATTGATGAGTTCATGCAATTATTACCCAGCCAAGATAAATCTATAGGGCAATTAAATCAAAAAGCCCAAATTGAAAATTGTGTTTTACGCTATATAGGTTCAGTCAGTGAAAATGAATGCACGGTTAAAATTGAAAAAGTTCCAGCCAGTTCTGCTTTATACTCTGTCAAAGATGGAGAAAATGCCATTTCTTTTTATAGCCAATATTACAACCCTATTCCTATGGTTTTAAGAGGTTATGGCGCTGGAGCTGATGTAACTGCAGCTGGCATTTTTTCAGATGTGATGAAGATATTTCCTGCTAAAAGTAGCTATGTATAAACTGTTATCAATTGCTAAAAGTGTTGAAACTTATCTTTTTTAGTCTTAATGTATTTGAAATTATGAGTGTTATGTCCCGCATTAATTGGAATGCGGTTTCTGATAGTTATCCCTGCTGCATTTATAGCACTTATTTTATCTGGATTATTGGTCATTAAATCTATATGGGTGACGTTAAAATAGTTAAACACTCCTTTTAACATACCATAATTTCTATTATCTGCAGCATGACCTAATTCAATATTCGCCTCATATGTGTCCGCACCTTGGTCTTGAAGTTCATAGGCCTTTATTTTTTCTAACAACCCGATTCCACGTCCTTCTTGGCGTAAATAAACAATCATTCCTTTTTTGATCAAACTGATTTCATTCATGGCAAACTCCAATTGAGGGCCACAATCACATCGCAAACTAAACAAACCATCTCCTGTGAGACATTCAGAGTGAATCCGTGTTAAAACTATGTCATTTGGTAAAAGTTTGCCTTTGACCAATACTAAGTGTTCTTGCTTATCATGCATAAAAACATGAATGATAAACTCTCCATATTTTGTAGGCAATTTTGCTTTGGATATAAATTCAATCATAGCAATGATTGCAATTCAATTAATCCTAAAACTGCAGCTGCTGCTTCTGCCCCTTTATTTTTCTCATCATTATTTGAACGTGCCAGAGCTTGTGATTCATTCTCAATAGTTATTATACCATTGCCTATTGGGGTAGAGTATTTTAACGAAACATCCATAATCCCTCGGGAACTTTGTTCACAGACATGATCAAAATGTGGTGTTTCCCCACGAATAACAGCCCCCAAGGCTATGATGCCTTGAAACTTTTCAGACTGGGCTATTAATTGACAAGCCAGAGGAATTTCTAAAGCGCCAGCTACTTCAAACTCTTTGTATTGGTAGTCTTTATTATCGAAAAATTTAGTTGCACCTTGCAATAAACCCTCAGTGATATGCGTATAAAAGGGAGCTATGACAATTGCTATGTTATTTTTTTTCATGGAATTATTTGGTATATTTTATAAATTTTGTGATTTCTAATCCGAAACCAGATAAAGCAGGATAACGGGTTTCAGGACTCATTAACTTCATTTTTCCAACATTTAATGCTTTTAAAATTTGCGAACCCACTCCAACGTTGTGATAGGCATAATGCTCCTTTTTTGTCTGATGATTAGGCGCAATCTCATCAATTTGAACCGGAGCAGTTTCATTAGAGTTAAGAATAACTAAGACACCCTTGCCTATTTTTGCAATCTTTTGCATGGCTCTTTGCGCCGTCCAATAATCATCAGCTGCATCAACACCACGCAGTTCTCTTAAGAAATTAGAAAACTGAACCCTGACTAACGTCTCTTCCTGCTCTTTTAATTCGCCCATTTGAAAAGCCAAATGTTGGGATTGATTAATATTGTCATGGAACTTAGTGACATGGAAATTTCCCCATTGTGTAGGGTACTCAAATTTATCTTCAATATGAATAGTACATTCGGTTTGCATGCGGTATTCAATTAAATCGGCTATCGTACCAATTTTGATGCCATGTTTGTCTGCAAATTTTTTCAAGTCGTCTCTTCTGGCCATACTGCCATCTTCATTCATGATTTCTACTATCACCGAAGAAGCATCCAAACCTGCTAGAAAAGCAATATCACACCCAGCCTCTGTATGGCCTGCACGAGATAAAACGCCTCCAGGTTTAGCCATTAATGGAAAAATATGACCAGGAACAACTAAATCCGAAGATTGGGCATTAACACTTGCTGCATCAGCAATTGTCTTATAGCGATCATAAGCTGATATGCCTGTTGTGATTCCATGGGCGGCATCTATAGAGACGGTAAAATTGGTTTCAAGTTGAGCCGTATTTTTATCTACCATTAAATTTAAACCCAACTGTTTGCATTTTTCTGGCATCAAAGTCAAGCAAATTAACCCTCTGGCATGTAGCGTCATAAAATTAACAATTTCAGGAGTTATACAATGCGCAGCAATCACCAAATCGCCTTCATTTTCTCTGTCTTCATCATCCATTAAGATGACCATTTTGCCAGCCTTGATGTCTTCTATGAGCTCTTTTGTGGTGTTTAATTTCATTTATGGACCTGTGTATTCATCATTTTTTCAACATATCTGGCAATGGTGTCAATTTCTATATTAACTTGATCGCCAGTTTTTAATAATCCCAGATTTGTGTGCTCTAGGGTATGCGGGATTAAATTCACCGAAACAACACAATCCTGAATTTCATTAACAGTCAAACTGACTCCGTTGATGGCAAGCGACCCTTTTTTAACAACAAATCTATCTAAATTTGAAGGGATTTTAAATTGATATACAGATGATATCCCAACTTTTTCAAGATTAATACACTTTGCGACTGCATCCACATGACCAGACACCATGTGCCCGCCCAATTTATCTTTAAGGGTTAAAGATTTTTCTAAATTCAATTGAGTCCCTTCTTGCCAAAAACGGGCTTCAGTTTTATCAATAGTTTCAGATGAGACATCTACAGAAATTTGAGTTCCTTTTATAGAAGTTACTGTTAAACAAACCCCATTAATCGCAATACTATCACCCAATTCCACATCTGACATGTCAGTAAATTTTGTATCAATGACAAACTGTAAATCACCTTGTTTTCGACGTTTAGAATTGATACATCCAACGCTTTGAATTAATCCTGTAAACATATTTTTTTTAAATCAGCTATCATACGCCAATCTTTTCCCATTTGTTTTATTTTGAACTCTTCTATATGGAGACGGTTTCTCATTTCTTCAATATTCATTTCAAATAATGGTCTGGCAGAAGAGCCCATTAAAACAGGTGCAGTATAAAGAATTAATTGATTCACCAGTTTTTCTTGAATAAATGCACCAGCCAATTTAGCACCTGTTTCAACCAAAAGCTCATTAATTTGTTGCTCTCCTAGCCAATTAAGCACCTTATTTAAATCCAATCCAGTTGCTGTTAATGGAATTTGCACAACTTCAACACCTTGAATTTTTAAAGCATTGATTTTGACTTTATCTTGGGAGTTGGTCATAACAATACATCTGCCCAGAGCACTTATAACTTGGGCCTTCGGATCAATTCTTAACTCACTATCCAATATAACTCGCATGGGTTGATAATGATCAAAATCATGTGGTAAATGTTGGTATTTTATTGGCAATTGATCATGTCTGACTGTTAGTCTGGGATTATCAGATATAACAGTTTCGATTCCAGTCAAAATCGCTTGTGATCGTGCACGCCAATATTGAACATCTCTTCTGGCTTTAGCTCCCGTAATCCAATGACTTTCACCACTTTGCATAGCCGTTCTTCCATCTAAAGATTGTGCCATCTTTAATCGAACAAAAGGAATTCCGTTAGTCATTCGGTGAAAAAAACCTCTGTTAAGTTTGAAACCGGTTTTTGACATATAACCAGATTTTACCTTAATTCCAGCAGCTTTTAGTTTGGCTATGCCTTTTCCGGCAACCAAAGGATTGGGATCGTTGTTACAAATCACCACTCTTTTAATACCTGCTTTTATTAAAGCATCGGCACAAGGTGGGTTTTTACCAAAGTGGCTACAGGGTTCTAGTGTGACAAAAGCAGTAGCAGATCCAGAGTATTCATCAGCATTTTCAATCGCAAAAACTTCTGCATGTGGCTCACCAACCCTTTTATGATAGCCCTTGCCAACAATTCTACCACGGCTGACCAAGACACATCCGACTCGAGGGTTTGCTGTTGTTGTAAATAGCCCTTTTTTAGCCAACTTTAAAGCTTTATTCATGTAATAGCTTTTATGATTCATTATAATACTCTTTTTAAATCAGG
>JBGCFT010000120.1:0-3298 GCA_045107085.1 Marinicellaceae bacterium
TTCAATGAAACGCCCCACTGAATGCCTGCTAAAAAAGCCACGATTACCGCGCCGTAGGTGTGGGCGATTAAATATGATTTGAAGCGCGCGAATTTAATGGTGTAATTAAATGTTTCTGCCAGATCGAAATAATCATACAGCGCAATCAAGACTGCAAATATAAATGGAATGGCTCCTAAGAAGGTGAGTACTGTTGCTTTTTTCTGATGATTCATGGGTGAATTTTAAATCAGTCTTGTCGATTTTTTGTGGATTGGTCAAAACTGTTATATTCAGTTTTTCTTTGATAAGATACCAGCTCATGGTAATAAATGTAAACATAGAGCCTTAAGGGTATTTGAAAGAGGCTTATTTTAATTTCGGATTTGGTTCATTGGTGTCCGACTATAAAAATCGAACATAAAACCACAGAAGTTGAGTTACATAGCATTATCAAGAACAAATAATATAATTCAAATAAGGAGATACAATATGAAAAAAATAGTTTTACTTTTATTAACGCTAATTGTTTCGGGTTGTTCAACAATGCAGCCTCCAAGATATGCTGTCTCTGTAGATAATATACAGAGTTTAAAGAGTTTAGATGGCAGTCAACTGAAAGCCGAAGGATTTACAATGAGCGCTGAGTTTAAGTCAGGATGTCGTTTAATGGGGCCCATTGAACCAGCTGACGGTTTATCAATTCCTGCTTTTATCAGTAAAGCATTTAATGATGAATTGAAAATGGCCGAAAAATATTCAGAGACCGGCGTTAAAATAACTGGAGATGTAACTAAAGTGGCTTTTAAATCAACTTCAGGGGCTAACTGGGAAATAGCAATTAAACTCATGTCCTCAAATGGCAATTCGCTTGAGACTTCAAATGTTTATAATTTTAAAAGTGGTTTCGATGCTGTCAC
The DNA here is from genome assembly GCA_045107085.1 of Marinicellaceae bacterium. Taxonomy (GTDB): domain Bacteria; phylum Pseudomonadota; class Gammaproteobacteria; order Xanthomonadales; family Marinicellaceae; genus NORP309. The sequence continues at coordinate 900 of JBGCFT010000120.1, forward strand.
AGCTTGTAATGCAACGGCAGATGCATTATCTCCAGCGGTACAAGATTTAATTCAAAAAATAATTAATCATTCAGGTTTTCCTTCACTGTTGAAACAATAAATCAATGGCATAGCCATTTACTAAATCAGCCAGCTTAAGTTTTAAGCTGGCTTTTTATTTGAATAATAATGGATAAAATATGGTTGCGTGATAATGGACCTTCATAATGAATTCTAAGAAACTAGCCCGCTTGTTTTATGCTTATATTGGCGTGGTGGTTCTTATTGCTTTGTTTTTGTTGTACTTCCAGCAACAGCAGAAAAAGAAAACTCAGAATATGGGTAATCCTAATGTGGTAACAAAGAATGAGGATGCAGAGGCCTACGACAAAACTGATATAGGTGCTCAAAAAGTCATAAATATAAAAACAGTCATTTCGGAAAGCAACAAAGAGATCGTTAAAACTGAGTCAGATGATACATTAAGTTATTTCGAAGTTTATCAACAACTGCAATCTGCCAGAGCCTGTGAGGTGTTTTATAGGTTTTGGCGAGAACAGGGTTTGTCTGCAGATGTGGCCAGTCGAGTTAGTCGGCCACATTATTTCTATGGACAACAAGTATATTCTGGTGATGAACAGGTTCCGTTAAGTGGTGGACAGGTGGAGACATTAAATTACTGGGTGCGCCAATGTTATCAACTTTGGGCTGATTATGGCGTATTTGATAACAGTAAAACAGCGTCGTTACCTATGAATGATGTCAGGGAAGCAATCACTCAAAAACTTTTGACCATTGCACCTGTAACCAACAAAGAAAAAGCTTTGAAAAATACAAGGCGATTAGCTGTCCAGTGGACAAATAGTTTTGAGCAACTTGAAGCCGCCTATGAAGGAGAAGACAGCCTTGAAGCCACAGCAGCTCGTGCGCTGTATGACGAATTGGAAAATTTACAAACATTAGATGATGAGATTAAGTCACAGTGGTTTGCTGCGCAGAGAAATAATCACCCCGGTGAAGAATCATTGCGTGATCAGCATTTTGATTTGTTACGTCAAATCAGAGCCTTAGAGCAACGCATAAAGAGTCAGAAAGTGCCTAATCAAGAGAAGTTAGAAGCAGCTTTGGTTGATTTTCAAAGTTTTGATCAAGTCATGAACAACAACATGAAAACGGAGTTTGGTGATGTTGTTTTTGAGATTGTTTACGCATTGAGCGGCAGGCAGGCATTTTTATTTCAATATTTAGGCTTTGAACATGCAAAGTCTTATGGCTCAAAAACAAAGGCCAGTCAACATCGAATCACCCCAGATCAATTAATGTATGCAGCCTCGGGATTTGAAAATCCAACTTTGCACCAATGGGATATACGTTATGCCATGCATTTACACCTCTGTGACTTAGGCTGGGACTGTGGACCACAAAGCCCGATCATTATGAATTATTGTCTATTTGGTTTAGGCTCATACCCTGATGCTTGTGGGCAGGAATTACAAAGCTTCTATAACCAATACTATATTAGCCCAAGCCGGTTGCCGGATGTGTTGAGATTTAAATCAGTTTATATAGAGTTGTTTGATGAATAAGCGAAAGTTTCAGATGTGGTTTATGTTGTTGGTTTTGACAATTATCGCCGTTCTTGTTTATCGCATGTTAACAGTTGAAACCAGAAATGCAGAAACATTAGCAGCGCTTTCAAAGTCAAATATTAAAAGCCTTGAGTCAGCAGATGTTGAAGCTGAAAATGAAGTGGTTGAAAATAAAAGTACCCTGCCACAATTTACAGTAAAGGAAATTGAAACAATTTTGGATGTACTACAACCACACTTGTTTCATGATGATCCATATATTGAGGCCAAGCTTTTATTTGAAATGAGGCCACATTGTCGATATAAAAAAAGCACAATTAAGCACCAGTGTGAAGCTGTTTTGACCCGTTATAATGAACTAAATGCACTGATAAATGGCTTCCAAAATTTGAAAGAAATTCCATCCAACACCGAATTAGGGCAGGCGTTGAAAGCTGGCATGGCCTACGACCCAACACAACCGGACATTTTTAGGCACGATGCCAGGCATGTTTTGAAGTTATTGATTCACAGTGAAAATCCATATGTACTTGGATTTGAAGGTGGTATCTATCAATTCTATGGTATGGATTATGGTGAAATACTGCCCTTTTCAAAGTGGTTAAATAGTCAAGATCAAGAATACAATCGATTGGTATTGATGTTCAGTCTATTGAAAATTGCCAGCGGTTATGAAAGTACTGAATATGGCGTATCAAATGGGTTCATGAATCAAATGCTTTGTAGTTCAAACAGAGCTGTTTGTGGCCCTGATTTTGAAGCCACATACAAAAAATTAATATTGCCCGGCATGCAAAAAGATGTGGATTTGATGATTTCGCACTTAGAAGA
>JBGCFT010000121.1:0-10503 GCA_045107085.1 Marinicellaceae bacterium
AAACATTTTTAAATCCGGAGTTTATTAATTTCATAGAGTATTTTAACATCTAAGTCTGTATTTTTACTATTTATTCAAAAGTTAATACAATCGATAAATTTTTTTTTATAGTTAGAAATTTTATCTACCCAATTCTTCTTCTGGTAATTCTTGTTCAATTGACATTTATATTCAAGTGATAAATTATAGCGTATAGAATGCTCATCTCAAGAATAAAGCTTATGATTATTTCTGACTAGTAATGATTAAGAAACTTGAATTATGTTAACTATTTTGACTTTTCAATGATTCAATTTTAATTAACAATTGCTTTCTAAAATCTTCGAAGCTTTCATCTGCATTTAACAAAGATTGTTGATAAGACTTGATAGCCAAATCCACGTTGTTCATTGTTTCATAAATTTCACCCAGATCATAATAGGCTCCGGCAGCATTTTCTGGCATAGCTTGAATGAGCTTTTGGCAAATTAGAATTGCCGATTGATATTGCTGTAAATTTTTATAATAGGTTATGAGCTTCAAATAGACTTCTACGTTTTTAATATCTTGATAAATCGCCCTATTAAAATCTTTTATTGCATATGAGGATTTTCCCATGGCTTCAAAACTGAGCCCTCTTTGATAATAAGCTTCTGCAAATTCGGGTTCCAATGCGATGGCTTGGGTAAAAAATACCGAAGCATCAATGAAATGATAAGACTGATTCTTTATTAAGCCTTTTTCAAATAAATCTTGTGCTTCTTGAGGTTGCCCAAATGCAACATATGAAAGGAGATTAAGTAATAACAGTTTGGATAGTTTTATAGATAACATAATGGTGCTTTTTATTTAAAATACACACATTAGTACGATAATAATAACAAGTTACTGGCATATATATGGTTTAAAGACTTTTGTTTGATTAGTGGAACAAACAGAGAGCTCCGTTATTTCAATGAGGCAAACAACCAAGCCCTTGCTTTTTTCCAATCGCGTATGACAGTACTTTCTGAAATGTCTAATAATTCAGCTACTTCAATAAAGCTGTAACCTGCAAAAAAATGATACGTAACAATGTCAGATAATCTTGGGCTTAATTTTTTGAGTTTATTTAAAGCTTTATCAATTTCTAGAATTTCATTAATTGAACTGCCCTTGTTGTCACTTAATTGAATGACTTGATCACCATCTAAGCTGCTTTCTATGCCTTTGCGCTTGGCCGTTAATCGAGCACGGGCTGTGTCTGTAATAATTTGTCTCATGGCCAATGCTGCAACATGATAAAAATGTTTAGTGCCTTTTATATTGAGCTTGTTATTTTTTTGAATTTTAATAAAAGCTTCATGAACCAAAGATGTGGTATTTAAAAATTCATCTTTTTTATGGTTTGACTTGATATTATGAGCCATGACCTTCAATTGTTTATAAACAATCGGCAAGATATGATCCCAGTTTTCAGGATTGATATTCTCTTGATTCAATAAATAGGTGAGTTCAGAGGATTTATTTGTCATGGTTTATATTAAAAAATTGCGCATACCAATGGTGATTATTCAGTATAGCAAATAATTGCTGTTTTGCTGCATTGTATTCTTCAATACTCTCAGTGTTATTTAATTTTAATTGTGATTTTTCAATGCCAGCTTGAATCACCCAATAAATCCAACCTTGCTGTTTTGTATTGCTTTGAAGTACTTTATTGGCATCTGTATAGTATTTTAGTGCCAATTCATGATTGTGATTTTGTGAAGCCAAACAAGCCAAAACCATCATAATATTAACATACCGGTTTTGATTGGAATGCGCTTCGGTTAATTGATCTTGAGCGTATGTATCCATTCCATAGGAGAGGGTTTGTGCATTGAGTAAATCCCCAGATTTAATGTAATGGTCCATTCTATAAGCTTTTAAAGTCTGTATCACTTTGTGAGAATCATCAAATGTTAGGCTAAAAAACGCATAAGACTCACTGTACAATTGATTAGATTGTTTAAACTGAGAAAGCTCTGTCAGTGCCCGAGCTTGTATTATTTTAGCTGCCATTTCTGTAAAACTGGGTTTCAAACTTAATTGCTTCATTCGATCTAAAGCGCGGGAGGTTAAGTCGATGGCTTGTTGAAAATCTCCTAAATAATATTTGACATTGGCACGGTTTATATAATTTTCATAATTGATTTTTTCAGTATTTAAACTGACTTGTTGACTCAATTTCTCAAATATTTCATCGGCTTTTAAGTAGTCACCTTGGGCAGTTAACCTAATCGCTAACGAGTTTCTTAATGCGATTAAATCCGGGTGATGATTGTTGCCATGTGCTTGTTCAAAATAATTTTGAGCTTTAAATAATAAACCGTTTAAATACTGATTGTTTTCTTGTTCTCTTAATAAGATATATTTGTAGTAATTGATCTTTCCCAGACTATCTTGGTCATTGTCTTTTTCAGCAATGATTTCAGCTTTGTTGTAAAATTTAAGTGCCTGTTTTTTTTCGTTTAAATCATCATAAAAAGCACCCATATTAATATAAGTTTCTGCCTTTATTTCTGGATCAATGGTCCATACTTTTGAGATTTCGTAGGCTCTATCAATATAACGCAGTGCTTCTGAATAGTTATGTTGCAAACCATGATATCGAGCCAATTCATTTGAGTTTTTCAAATATTGTGAAGCATGATTTTTTAAATTTTTAGCATAATAATCAATCGCAAACTGAGTATACTTTTTACTTAACTCGTATTCTTCTAATTCTGCAAACACCAAACCAATTTCGGCCGCTGTTTCTGCTCGGGTCAAAGGATCATCTATAGAGTCAAGATCAAATGTGCGAGCACCATTGACAAACATTTCTCTAACGGTAATGGTTGTACTGCCTCCATTAACAGGAGAAGCTGAATGTAATGATTTTTTATAAAACTCTTGCAACTGTCTACTTTTATTGGCCTCTTTTTGAGCGATATTGGCCTGTTGCATTGATACAAATATGCCAGTAACTAATGAAACAAAAACAAGTAAAGCTAAAACACTACTCCAAAGATTTCGTGTCACAAACATTGAAAATCTATAATACCAACTGTCTTTTATGGCTGTTATCGGTCTATTGGTTAGAAATCGATTAAGATCATCCATTAACAATGCGACTGATTGATAACGCCGAGACTTATCTACATGCATGGCTTTATTGATAATGGTATTTAATGCACCTTTCAGATTATGGGATTTCACAGGATGATTCTTGTCTAACACTAAATCACTGGCATTGATGTGGCTAGGATCACAAATAAGATTGATGCGTTCAGAAATAGATAAACCTTCTAAATTGAATCGTTTTTTTGCGGTTAATAATTCAAACAACAACACGCCCAAAGAGTATACATCTGTCACAACAGAACTATTCATGCCATTAATTTGCTCTGGGGCTGCATAATCTGGAGTGAATATTTGAGTCTTTGTGGCGTTGCCCTTATTATCTTCGGTTAATTTAGCAATGCCAAAATCTAGTAATTTAACTTGTTGATTTTTATCAATCAGAATATTGGCCGGTTTAAGGTCTCGGTGGATAACAAATTGATTGTGTGCATGACTCACGGCACCACATAATTGATTAAATAAGTGCAACCGACTTTTTAATCCTAACTTATTGTTTTCACAATACCTTATGATATTTTCACCATCAATCCATTCTGTGGCAATATAAGGCACACTATTTTCATCCACACCGGCCTCTATAAGGGTGGCGATATTTTTATGCTTTAGTTTGGCATGAATGGTTTTCTCATTGAAAAATCGAGATTCCATCTCTGCGTTTTTCAACTCTGTGCGTATGGTTTTTAATGCCACTGTAATATCGACATCACTGAGCTTTGAACGGGCTTTGTAGACAACTCCCATACCACCTGATGCTATTTTTTTGATGATTTCAAAGTGACCAATACGTGATCGATCAAATTGACTCTTTAATGCTTGACTTGTTATTTTATTCGGGATTTGCAACATAAAATCATCGTCATCACTGACTTGCAACATATTAATGACTTGAGTATAAATATCATCATTTTGATTGGATTCTTTTTTAACATAAGCACTTCTTTCCTTCTGCCTTAAGGTCAGTGCATGCTCATAAATTTTTTCTATAAGCTTCCAATTATCATGTTCAGATTTCATTCGTTAAACTATACCAATATGAGGCGTGCATTTCCATATATTTAATTTCTATAAATAATGTTATAGTAACACTCATTACAGAATTTAGATAAACAATGAACTATCAAGAAATTATTCAATTTTGGTTCCATGACATTGAACCCAAGCAAATTTGGATTAAAGATGCAAAATTTGATCAGCTAATTACAGATAAATTTTCGAAAGTCTATCAACAGGCAACACGTTGTGAGCTTTATGATTGGCGCCAGTCCGCAGAAGGATGTTTGGCAGAAATCATTGTATTGGATCAGTTTTCCAGAAACATGTTTAGAGATTCATCACTGGCATTTAAATACGATGCATTGGCTTTGTGCCTGGCACAAAGTGCTGTTTTCCAAGGCATTGACAAAAAGATAGATAAAGACAAACGGGGGTTTATATATTTACCATATATGCACAGTGAATCCAAAATCATTCATCAACAAGCCTTGAAGATATACCAAGACCACGGCGTAGAAGGATCTCTTGAATTTGAAATAAAACACAAAAATATTATCGATAGATTTGGTCGATACCCTCACAGGAACAAAGTCTTGGGGCGAAAATCAACCAACGAAGAAATTGAGTTTCTAAAAGGGCCTAATTCTAGTTTTTAACAGCAATGGATTGATTGATGCTTTTGTTCAAATTGGCTAAATATAAATCGTCCTTTGTTTGCCAAAATTCATTGGCTTTATTTTTACATTGGTTAGCTAAATCAACTGCTTTTATAAATTCTCCCTTAAGTTTGAAAGATTTAGACAATAATAATTCATACGGGTAAGAAAAAGGCTTGAGTTCTTTTGATTTTTTCAGTTGATCCAAAGCATCATCGGCTAAGTTTTGCGAAATATATATTTCTGCTAATTGGTTATTGATCGCAATCATTGACTCAGTATCTTTTGTGTCCACGGCTAATTCAAAAGTATTATTCAGCAGTTCTTTTGACTGTTTGTTATTGTTAGTTAAAGATAAATATCTGGCTCTTTTAATATTAACTCTTGGCTGCAGTCTGATTTCTTTTTTATCATCTATATGAACCTGCAATGTGTCTAAAATTGAAGGAATAGCCGCTAAATTTCCACTGTCTAGCAATAGGTCAACTTCAAGCAATTTATTATTAATTTCTGCCCTTTTATTATTGGATTTTATGGCTAAATCTTTGTGTTGCTTTAAATAGATTTCTGCTTTTTGCCATTGTTGGCGCACTCGAGCAATATCTACAAAAAATTGTTTGGAAGCCAACAACATGGCTGCGTAATCTATTTCTGTGGCAATGCTCTCTAATTCTTGATTCAAATTCCAAGCTTTTTCAAATTGACCTTGTGTTAATTGCACATAAATCAATTCATTCAAAGTAGCACCTATGCCAATTTTATTTTTCATGGCTCTCACAATCGCTAATGAATGATTCAGTTGCTTAGTGGCTTCTTGGTAATCAGCTTCGTGCACAGCGAGTCTGGCAAGTGTCGTATAAACTTTCGCTTCACCAATCAAATCGCCTAATTGATTAAACAATATTTTGGCTTTATTGATGCTTTCTTTAGCCAGACTTGTCTTTCCTATTTTTTGCAACAGACTGGCTTTTTTGCGATACACTTCAGCGATAAATTCTGGAAATTCATTTTCTGATACCTCCACGATTAATTTATCCAATTGATTGATGGCCTTATCGTTTTCAGTTAATCCTGCGTATAAGTAACTGAGATTGAGCTGTATATTTTTAAGTTCAAAAACTGGTGAGTCTTTGTATTTTTCTACTATTTTATGGTATGTTTCAAGAGCTAAATCAGGCTTACCTGTTTTGTTATAAATCAATCCTTTAAGTGATTCTGAATGAATTTCAATGTATGGACTAGAATCTATACTTGATAAAGTATCCAATATTCCCAATGCTTGTTGTTGCATACCAAGCCTATTTTTAACTTCAGCCAAGGCTAATCGCGCTAAACTAAATTGACTGTCTTCTATGATACAAATTTCAAAATAATGGGCTGCCTTTTCATCTTCTCCTTTGTCAATTTCAGCCAAACCCCTCAAATAATTTTCGAGTAATATTTGGTTTTTTGGTAGATTAATTTCTGTTAATCTACTGCCTTGATTTTTAGTTTTTTCAATGAGCCAATTGTTGGCTTGCGTATAGAGTTGATTAAAATTTTTATTACTAACAGAAAATGTTTCTACTTTTTGGTTTTTGTCTTTAAGTTGGTATTCTAGTGTGTATTGGTCATTGTCCTTTCTAATTTTAGTGGTTAGCACCTTTAGTTCAGGGGAAATATCCCATTGATACTCTAAATATTGTTGAGCGGTTAAATTCTGTGGCTTGCTTTTATAATCTTTAATTAATGCATCGTGTGATTCGCCTAAAATTTGTTGAATAAATTTTATATTGTTAGCCGACCACCATTGCGCCTCTGAATCTGATTTCTCTTGCGATAAAATTAATAGTAGGGGCTTAGGAGTCTTTTCAGCAAGCACTGCTTGGTTTTTTTTGAAATCATTGAATTGTACCAATATTAAAACCACTGCTAATAATGCCATACATGCAGCAATAATAAAGGGCATTTTTTTTGATTTAATTTGAGGTTGAGGGACCGTAGCAATTTTGATTTTGATGTCATCAGTAAATGTGATATCTGGTAAAAACTTCATACCTAAGCCATACTGAGATTCAAAATAATCTAGTTCTTCACAACTATTCAACACTTTTTTTAGCTTGGTAAAACTTTTATCAACGGTATTATCAGCAACAACTCGCCCTTTCCAAACCTCTTCAATAATTTCATCTTTAGATGCCAATGCGCCATCTTTTTTCAGAAAAAATAATAATAAATCGTAGTTTTGCTTAGTCAACGTCACCTTCTCATTATTGAAATACAGTTCTTTTTTAGTGGAATTCAGGGTAAAATTTGAAAAGTTATAAATCATTTAGCTAGATTGTGAAAAGTATTTAAATTAAAAATACTTTATCACAATCACTTAAAATAATACACTTTTCTCATTTTTGATGAATAATTATCCACAATCAAAGTTTCAGTATTGATTTTTGTCATTAAAATTAATCAAACCATTCTATTGTCGTGATGCCTTCATTAAATACATCTTGCCATATTCCAATATTCCAAATGCCTTCTTGAAGATTAATACGACTTTGACGAATTTGTAATTGATCATTATTTTTGCGTAAATGCAGCCACATATTTGTATTATAATTTTCATCAAACCCTTGGCCTATGGCATAAGGAACAATATCAATATGTGCCACATTATCTTCAGAAAAGTCATAAGAGATTTGGCTAACAGATGAATGAAACAAGGTAACTATCTGTTCAAAACTATTGCTAAAGATCGAATCACCAAAAAAAACATTAATATCCTGAGCAATGTTATTTGTTGGTTCCTTATCCGCTTGATAGGTTGAAGTTCTGGCTTCAATTGCAATATCAACATCAAAATCAAGGTCATCTCTTATGGTGGTTGTTATTGTATAGGAAATGCTTTGACCACTGGCAATATCAAAAGTATCGCTAAAGCTTGATGAACCATTTGGACTGCAATTTGATTCAGCAGTCGAATTACAAATCCAATCAATGGCATTAAAAGGGGATAAGGCATAGGATAAATCAACTTCAACATCGACCGCGTTATCTATTCCCAAATTAGTAATTTCAACAACATAATCCACTAAATCACTGGGAGTAGCGATGGCAGTATTATCTGAAATTGTGACTTCTAAATCAACATCTCCCGTAAAACATTCTGATTGGATTCCGCCATCTTCAATCACCCAATTCAAGGTATTCTCCATTTGCAATCTCGCATCTACTGCCAGTTGTGAACAAAATTTTGCGTTGCCGCCATCGAATTCTAAATCTGGAATTGAAACTTGAGTATTTAATGATATTAAAAATAAATCATAGTGATTACTAGATAAAGTTGTTCTAGCTAAAAATCCAAAAATTCGATTCACTAATTTAATATTCCAACCACTAATATCTTGATTAAATAGTACTGCTCCATTAAACATGTTGGTCATATCAGTAACCATTGATGTATTCCAATTGCCAATATCTTGATTAAAATTAATGGCATCGTAAAACATCCATGTCATTGTAGTCACAGCAGATGTGTTCCAATGTCCTATGTCTTGGTTAAATGCACTGGCATCAAAAAACATAAATGACATATTATCAACATTTGCTGTACTCCAATCACCAATATCGTGATTAAACAGTGTTGCATTTCTAAACATACTAGACATATCAGTGACCAATAATGTATTCCAATTACCAATATCTTGGTTAAAACTTCCGGCACTAGAAAACATACTTCTCATATCTTGGACTTTAGATGTATCCCAACCACTAATATCTTGGTTAAATACTTCAGCACTATCAAACATATTGCTCATATCCTGGACCATTGATGTCTCCCAACCACCAATATTTTGATTAAATACTCCTGCATCTTTAAACATATTACTCATGTCTGTAACTTGTGATGTATTCCAGTTACCTATGTCTTGATTAAATGAGCCTGAATATTCAAACATTGAGTTCATGTCTGTAACTTGTGAAGTATCCCAACTACCAATTTCTTGGTTAAAGATCATTAAATCAGAAAACCACCCTTTAAACATCTCTTCCATATTGAGAACTTGTGAGGTATTCCAGCTACCTATATCTTTGTTAAAACTAGATGCATTTTTAAACATGCCATTCATGAACTTAATGGTGTGCGTGTCCCATTGCCAATTGCCATTACCTGTGCCTAAATTCTTAGCGCCATCAAACATATAAGATAAAGACGTGGCCTGAGATAAATTGGGTGTGTCTTGAGCATTTACAATTAAATTACTTGCCCCTCTAAATGCATTGCGCATTGAAGCCCATCGGTTAGTTCCCCATTGTTCAACTGATAAAATCTTTTCTTCTTCTCCTGAAAAGGACATTTCAATTTGAGGAAATGTCCCTTTAATATTTATAGTGTAGGTTCCAGCGACACCATAATCATGAGTCGCATTACCTGTGTACGGTATTATTTCCTCAGCGTCATTAAAATCGCCGTCTCCATTCCAATCGACTTGGTAATTATATGTGCCAGAATCTGTAGGAATGGTTATTGAAGTTGAGTTTGAGCCTCCTGGATTATCAGTTTTCCAAGTTGTGGTAAAATAAGCTGCATCACACAGGCCACCATCGATTATTGTCCATAAATCATTGTTACTCATATTAACTCTGGCCAGTTGTGCCTCTTGAGAACAGTATTGCGCTGTGCCCATGTCTATTGTTTGTGATGGCATGAGAGATTGTTGATTCCAACCTGTTAACAATTGATCATAAATATCACTGGAAAATGTTGTGTTGACAAAAATATTGTTGAAATTTGAGACCGATTCGACATTCCAATTACCAATATTAAAATTTAAAGAACCTATATTTGTAAAAGCTGAAGACATATTTTCAATGGTATCAGTTTGCCAATCCCAGTTACCAGTTCCCGTTGTTATTTGCTCACAATTTCTAAACATGGCTCTCATGGTTGTCACTTGAGTTAAATTTGGCACATCATCTGCATTGTTGACTAAATTTTTAGCCCCATAAAAAGCATTTAAAAAAGTTAACCATTGACCCGTTCCCCATTGAACAATTGAAATTATTTTTTCTTTATCACCAGAATTATCAAAATATATGCGTGGAAAATCCCCTCTTATCCTCACCACATATTCACCAGCAACACCATAATCATGTGTTACAGATTCTGTAAGACCAAACTCATCAAAACTCCCATCACCATCCCAATCAACATCGTATAAATAACCAAGACCTATAGTAGGAATAGTGATTGAAGTAGAAGAAGAAACTCCTGGGTGATCGGTTTTCCAAACCGTAACAAATTCATCCTCGGGTGCTGCTTGTGTAATCGATTTAAAACAACACAGTATTATAAATAAACCAATCGAAAATAATCTATTGGTTTTATGTGAGTTAGGTGCAAAAGATAAAGACATGGTTAATCCTAGTTAAATAATAATGGATATCATACAAAAACTAGGTGATTCAAAGATGACAGAACCCTGACAAGAAGCTGATATTGGTCAATAGATTGGTTTATTAAAAGAACTGGGCATTATATTTCTAAAATACCCAGTATTTAATCAAGTATTAGTCGAACCACTCGACCGTAGTAAAATTGTCATTAAATACATCTTGCCATATTCCAATATTCCAAATTCCATCACTCGAATTGAAGTGACTTTGGCGAATTTGTAATTGATTATTATTTTTGCGTAAGTGCAGCCACATATTTGTATTATAGTTTTCATCAAACCCTTGGCCTATGGCA
>JBGCFT010000122.1:0-5402 GCA_045107085.1 Marinicellaceae bacterium
CGCGTAATATCGCGGCCTTGTAATTGGTTTTAAAAGTTTTAAAAACGGAGAGCTGGCCGAGTGGTCGAAGGCACTTCCCTGCTAAGGAAGCATACGGGGTCAACCTGTATCGAGGGTTCGAATCCCTCGCTCTCCGCCAAAAATAATCCCTATATATCTGATATGTAGGGATTTTTTATTATTTAAGATAATAGAAACCGTTAGAAAAACTGTCAAATCAATTCGTTAGAAACATATACTCCACTAACATTAGTACAAGTATAGGTACTGTGATTGAATTCAAACTGTGTCATACCACCAGCTAATTCACAATCTCTAACAAAGCGATCATAGTCAACATAGTATCTAATACTCTAGGGAATGCTATGCAACCAACACTCATCAAATAGCTCTATAGCAACTGCTTTTTAAAGCACACTCATAGATACTTGGTTCATCTAACTTATCAAGTCCTTGGCATAAGCTATAACCTACACAACTGACTAGATAATATAGGATGATCTTTTCATCATTTTGTAATATTTCAACTTCATCAAACCATATATTTAGATTTGATTGGTTAATAGCACAAGCTTCAAAAAGTGCTGCATCATTACCTTCTATAAACTGTATTTCAAACTACCTAAATAGACCAGATGTTAAATTATTAATTACTGGATCCAGTTAATAGTTGTAATTTACTTTTAAACATACTTATCTTGTACCCAACTTAAAATACAGTCTTACATATTTAAATGACTTGCACTTGATTTAAGCCGTTAGAGAGACACTAAACCCTTCTGGATAGCATTAGTAATCCAGGTAAAAAATTCGACAACTTCATACACTACAATTCTTTGGATTAGCCACAGAGTAAATTGATCAACTGGATATGACTTGGTTTATCGGCTATATACAGTCAAAATCTATCAATATTAACCACTGAGTATATGGCTTTATATCTTTGGAGAAGTATTTAGAAGTTCTATTTTTGGTTAATACTATTTAAGTTAATGTATAGGCTGCACATCGTATTCATATTTATGATGAAATATTTTTGATCTATCCCGAATAATTTTACCAATGGCTTCTAAAAAAAGCCATGTAGGTGTGTGAGTTGTTATTTAAATACTTGGTAATCACCCGTTATGATAGACATATAATAATGTCTCAATCGCGAATCTATAGAGAGATATTAGAGTTGCAGTTTTCTTTTGATGAGGAATAGCATTACAAAACCGACAATAACGTTGACTGTAATGTTAATAAGTGATGAACTTAAACAAGGCATAGAAGAAGATGCAGTTAACTACAATGATCGTGGCTAACCTTAGTAAGCCATAGAAAATATTCTCCAGTATTGGCTTCATAAACCCCCACAGAATATCCCTAGTAAACAGCAAGTGATCAACCAACCAATCAAGCACCAACTCATTGCGATTTGGGGTTGTATACCTACGATTCATGCTTCTATTGAATCGCCAAGACATTAAATCTTGACGTGCTATTAGAGAATTGTAGTTTTGCAGGGCTTATGTGACTGAAAGAGACTCGGGGCATTTAATAAGTTCCTCTGTTCTGCTTTTGTCTTAATCTAAATAAAGGTACTCCTAAAAATCCAAAATTCACCAGATGAAACTAACTTATCACCTTTCTTTTAACAAGCGGTTTATCTAATAAAATAAGATTTTGAATGCTATAATAAACTAAGCAGACAATCAAATATTTAGATAAAAAATAGTGTCAATTAAATCAGAAAATTATAGTTTTGAAGTTAAAAAATCTAAATTAATTCCTACTGTATCTAAACAATCTACCCATTAAAAATTCAATTCATAAGGAAGCTATTTCAATTGTTAAGTAAGAAGAAAATTTTTATTGCTAGTTTGTGGGTCACCATAATTTTTGGACTTTCTCAAATAATTCGTTTGGGATCAAATCTCGTTTTAACAAGACAGCTTGAACCTGAAATTTTTGGGATTATGTCCATCGTATTTGTCGTGAACTTTGGTTTAGTTATGTTGACTGATCTTGGGCTTTGGTCATTCGTTGTTCGTCATAAAGACCCAGAAAATCCTCAGATGTTAAATGCTGTTTGGACTTTGCAAGTAATCAGAAGTTGGTTTCTATTTATTTTAGTTACTTTAGTTGCCGCAGCAATGTATTTTGGCAACATTTTTTTTCCTCACACATTTCAAGGTGTTTATTCAAACCCCCTACTACCCCCTTTGATTATTTTATCAAGTGTTGGTATGTTAGTTGATGGTTATAGTTCAATGGCCTCTGCAATCATGAGCAGAAAAATGGAACTAAAAAAAATAGAACTTATAAATCTCGCAGCGCAATTGATTAGTGTGGCCATTATGATTATTTGGGTGCTAATTTACCCAACTATCTGGGCATTAGTGACTGGAGGTGTTATTTCAACCATTATTGTTGTGGTTTTAAATTATGCTTTGTTTCCGTACAGACATAGATTTGCATGGGATAAGAAAATCTCAATAGAGGTATATCACTATAGCAAGTGGATTGTCATAGCCTCCTCATTAACTTATATATTCTCGCAAGGTGACAGATTATTTTTTGGAGCGCAAATTTCACCAGCGATGCTTGGCGTTTATAGTATCGCTTTAATGCTCGCAACAACGATTACTACTGTGATTGAAACGCTTTCAGTAAAAATTGTTTTTCCAGCTCTTTCATCAGTTATTCATAATAATAGAGAGGATTTAAAAGAAAAATACTATAAGGTTCGACTGCATTCTGATTTAGTTGTATTTCTATTAGTTGGTGGATTATTTGCAACAAGTCAATTAATTATTGATATTTTATATGACAGTCGTTATATTGAAGCTGGATGGATGCTAAAAATCTTATTAATTTCAGTTATTGGGAACACGTTAACTGCAGTATCAAGCGAGTGTTTATCAGCATTATCAATCACTAAAGTTAGAATGTGGGTTATGCTAGTAAGAACAATAGGAATTATATTTGGATTGCCTTTAGCGTTTCATTTTTACGGATTTGAGGGTAGTCTATGGGCTTTATCGATTAATGTTTTTCTACCGCTACCCATTCTTTATTGGACATTAAATAAAAATAATGTGTTTAATTTACTTAAAGAGTTAAGGGCATTACCAATGCTTGGTATTGGCTATTTATTAGGATTGCTTTTAATTAAGTTTATATAATTTAATTTGGATTAAAGTTTAACAGCCTAACTATAAATCATTTCCAAAACACCATATTCACTTCTGTCTTGAATAACCCCATTGAGAAACCGTAAAACTAAGCAGTGACTACATACTGTAACTAATTAAGGAGGGTATAAAAAAAATGAAAGATATCCAAAATTTAAACATTCAAAAAAGCCCATTAACTGGTGGTGATTCAAAGTTTATTCATGATGTGAAACCTTCGCACATCATCCAACTTTATCAAAGATTCTCTTAACTTCGATATTTCAGCTCACATTAAGGCAACAGAAAATATTAAACTTTATGAGTGCTGCGATACAGGATATCAATTTTATTATCCTTATTCATTACCAGGCGGACCGGAATTTTATGAGGAGTTATACAGCTCAAGTGGAAATGACTGGGGCTACCAAGAAGGAAAATGGGAGCACAAATATGCTCTATCAATATGTCAAAGTGGTGATGCTCTTTTAGATGTAGGTTCTGGAGGAGGGGATTTTCTAAAACTGGTTAGTAACAAAGTAAAAAAAGCATGTGGTTTAGAGACAAGCAGATTCGGACAAGAAACTAGTAAAATAAAGGGCGTGACCGTTTTTGGGGAAACAGTTGAAAAGCATTCCTCTAAAAATGTATCAACATATGATGTAGTTACCTAATTCCAAGTTATGGAACATATTTCTGACGTCGCAAGCTTTATTAAGGCTTGCATTCTCCTTACTAAGCCTGGTGGATATATTATCCTTTCAGTACCCAACAACGATGCTTTTGTTGGAGCTCAAGAACTCCCCTTAAATATGCCTCCACATCATGTAGGACGTTGAGGATCAAAAAGTCTTGCGTCGCTTCCACAATACTTTGATCTTGAACTTATTAATATTGAGTATGAACCATTACAACAAAATAATATAGAGTGGTACCAAGGTTGGTTTGAGACAACCTATTTGCCAAACAATAAATTAATTCAATCTCTATGGTATCGGTTGGGCTTTTCTAAAGTGTTTAATAAATTTATAAGAGATCAGGCTCATACAATCCACGGTCATAGTGCCTTAGCAGTTTATAGGAAAAAAAGTAGCAATCATTAAGCTAAGATTGCTGCATGGATTCTCCTGATTGTGGATGAAAAAAGTCCAGAGATTATCTCAGCCTTATTCTATATTGGTGGCCATCAGTGAGTCGAGCACCTAACTGCGAAGCCAACCTTCCAGCAAAAAGCGAAGGGGTGAAGATTTACCAGCCCCGTTTTGCTGCCTCGCGCTTTATATTAGGTTTTTTAGTGCTTTATGGCTCAATTACTATGTTAAAACCCTAGCCCATCTCTCAAGCGGAAATCCTAACGGTACCCCTTAATTTAAACGCCAGGATTTTCATCTAATGAACAACGAAGATTTACAAGCTTTGGTTAACAAATTTTCCACTGTGACCTGCGCCTTAATACTAGTCAGTATCAGCCTAGCGCTTATTTCAAGTCTTGGTTCGTCCATATCCACTTTGGCGCTTAATTACACCCATATTCATACACTTCGGGTTTATTCACTTGTTATTTAACATGATGTGGTTATGGGACCTTGGCACTTTAATAGAAAAGAAAAAAGGCCATTTATTTATCATTAAATTTGTCCTTTTTGTTGGCATCTCTTCTAACCTTGCTCAATATATCTTTACAAAAAATCTATTTTTTGGCGGTATGTCTGGCGTGGTCTATGGCCTTCTTGGTTACGTATGGATGCAAGGTAAGCAGCACCCTGGTTCTGGTTTGGTGTTGAATAAGCAAACAGCCGTTATGATGTTTGGTTGGTTTATTTTATGTTGGACTGGCTTTTTGGGTCCCATTGCTAATTGGGCCCATACTTTTGGTCTTGGCGCCGGTTTATTAATCGGTTTTTTTGATGAGGAAGAAAACAAAGCTTGACCCATTATTCAATCACTTGCTCAACCCCAACCCATTGCGGTAACAAAGACCCAACAACCATCCCCAACACACTAACCACCAACCCCAACAACTGTGCTGGAATCAAACTACTTTCACCAAGCAAAAATTCAATCAATAACCAACTGCCAATACCGCCAATAATGGCAAATAAGGCCCCTTGGCTAGTAGATCGCTTCCAAAAGATACCGAACACTAGTGGCACAAAAGCACCGGCTAATGTGACCTTATACGCAGACTCAACCATCCCGAAAATTGAGAGGTTGGAATTAAGAGCGTATACCAAGACACACGCG